>JAFGSR010000247.1 GCA_016934515.1 Sedimentisphaerales bacterium | reverse complement strand
TCGATTTTGCGTTGTGGTGTCCAAAATTATACCCAAAAACAATTACATGAAATTTTGACTGCTAAAAACCCATTATTAGAGGTTCCCGCAAGTCAAAACTTATCCTGTCAGGAAGACGCATTTTACCGTCGGCAGCCGGCATTTTCAAACCGTGACAAAATGTCACGGTTTCATTACCCTCTTTTTTCAGCCTTTCTTTGAGCTTCCGCCAATAGGCTTGCGGATTAACACTTTCTGTCAAGATCGCAACAACATCAATCATGGAAAAATGCCAAATCCCCTCGTCCTCATCCCAATGCCGCCGGACTTGCTTCTGTTTAAATAAAACAATAGAATTCTCTCTCTGCATTATTTATTCTCCCCAAACGACTGCTTCTCTTTCCTGGCATTAATCATTATCCTGCTCTCCGGGGCGATTTTTTATCATTTTCAAGCTGTACTATATTCTTTTCCGTCAGAGCCAGTTGTCCGGAATTTCCGGACAACTGAATCTTCTGGAAGTTCTCCTTCCGAAAAAATATTGCGAATGTGTTCCGAAATAGTACGCTTGTTTTTGTCAAACAGTTCGCACATATGCGCCTGTGATAGCCATACAGTCTCATCTTCCAGTCGAACATCAATTCTGATATTACCTTCTGGGTTTTTATAAATTACTATTTCACTGCTTGATTCCATGGTTGTCCTCTTACAGCTTTGCCTTCAAAATTATCTCTGTGCATCATTTATTCTCCCAAAACAACAGCTTCCAGCTAATTTCGCGCAATCCAGTAATGCACCGACATCTTATCCGGATAAAAATCCCTCGTTCCCTTCACCGCCACTATCTTCATATCACCAACACTTTCCGTAAACAGCTATATCACAAACACTTATATCATCTCCAGTGTTTTCTGCAAAAAAACTTTCTGTCACTTGGTTTTTCCAAATAATGTGTTATAATTATATTGCAGGACCGATCTTGGCTTTAGCGCCGAGGGTAGGCCCTGCTTCAACCCAGCCTTACCAGGCTGGGTTTTTTTATCCTCGAATTTCTATTATGCCCTCCGGATTATTTCTACATGCTTCTCGCACAAGAATCTTGGACTCTGACAATATGTTAAAAATTCTATGAAAATTATATTTCTGCTGACTTGCCATAGGGTGCTCACGCCTGAGTAATGCAAAAGCACAGAAGTCTGCTAATTGGATAAAATAAGAACTCTTGGAATCCTTAAACACAGGATCCTCAATAATTCTTTCTATCGGAATATTTCTTGTCGAACTAGCCGTATCTCTCCAAACCCCATATCGGCTTGGAATTGGATTAAAAACACTCATCTTCCGTACCATGCGAGTATATATGCATTCTTTGCCTTCATCACATATAAGCATTGCATGGCTATTCCATGCTTCCATTGTACGATTTATCCGATTTAATAAACGCTCAAATATTCTGTATTCTTCCGCGCGAGGCGATAAAGCATTAAACAACCGGACTTCCGGTAAATTTGATATTAAACGTAGAGCCTCTGCATATAACTCAAGCCTTCTTCGCTTAGGTACAATTTTATCACCAAGGCTCCCTCTTCCGGCAATAAACTCTGTTGCATGTAATTCCTTATTGACTTTAATGCCATCAGATTGCTTTATCCGTCTCCTGAAATCCTTAACCAACCCAAATACTTCCCGCCATCTTTCTGCAGGTACAGCTAGGGCAGAAAATACACATCTCGGCGTACCAGGCAAATTAGTACCATCCATCGAATCGTCAATATATATAAGATGCATATTCGTCCAGTTCTACTTTATCCTTGCCGCCAGAACCAGTTGTAAAGTAATCCTTAACAACTGAATTCTCACCTAACTCCTGCTCTTTTAAGATATTTATGATGTGCTGAACTATGTTTTGCTTTGAGGTGGCAAAAAGTTCCGCCAGTTGATTTTGATTAATCCAGACATTGCCGTCACGGGCATAAAGCGCCACTTCAGTTTTATCATCGGTAATTTTGTAAATAATAATGTCTTGCTTATCCATCATCCCATCCACAACAACAGCTTCTCTTTATTGGCAAACACGTTTAACGCTGCTGCTAACCGTCTGGCAATGAAACGTAGCGGAATTTCCAGACCTTAAGGAGTCGCTATTTGGGTGAACTATTTGGGAAACGCCTTAAATGCATCTCGAAGAAATTCGGTGAAAGATTCAGACTTCACATCAAAATCTTCCTTTGCTCGCAAATTAATCTTATCAGAAGATGGATTTCTGTTTTTAACAAATACGGAACTAGGCATACCGAGTTTATCGGAAAGACTTTCTTCAGCATCAAACTGCTCAACGCCAAGTCGTTTTGCCAATTCTTCAGTTTTAAAAACACCAGCCTTAACTAGAAAATGCAGCAAAAGAAAACGAGGTTTCGTATAAACACAAAGCCAATTGTAATTATTAACCGGATAGGCAACATAAGCCTTTTGATTCCACCGTGGTCCTTCAAGTTCAAATTCATCCTGAAGTATCTGGTCAAGTAAAAGTAACGTTTCTTTGGTTTTTGGACTACATCGCTTTTCAAGATGCCAACTCTTTCCATCGGTAGTCCAGGGTTGTCCTTCTGCTCCTGGCTTTCCAACAGCAATAAACCTGCTTACTGGCATCGGAACAATAGTAGAAGGCTCAATAAAAAGATTTTCACCTTCCTTGTACGCAAGGACTTCAATGAGTTTGATATTAATATTGTGATCTCTTAGCCATAATGCAACACTTCCTAGTTTTTCTCGTACTGAGGAACCCACGATTATAATTCTTTGGTCCGCATTGATATTTGGAATGTCATCTACGCCAGCCTCGGAACAGAAAGACTCAAAAAGTTCATTGAAGTTAAATTCAGGATCGCCAACTTTACCGAAATAATTCCGTGAAATATTTTCAAAATCTTGAAACCTCCATTTTGATATATAACTTGCATATCGCAAACCTTGGATATCAACGGGGTCTTTTAGTTGACCTCTTTTCAATTCGATAATGGTAATCGAGCCTTGAGGGTCAACAGCAAGTAAATCCAGACGATCTTTAATATCTGGAATGATTACTTGCCTGCCGAAAACAAGAAGGGGCTCACCTAGAATGGAAGGATCTTTTGCAATCCAATCTTCAAGATGTTCCTCAAGGAGTTTTTCTTTCTTAAACTTTGTTTCATTGACTTTGAAAGGGCCTTTATCTGTGATTTTCCATAGAACCATTATATTTTCCTTTTAAAATCCAACAATAACTAGATTGAACCGCATAAAATGCGGGATTCTGGTTTCCTGCCAGTATAACATAAAGCCGCAACACCACGATATAAACTTACAATACCTTCGCGATCTTCATGGTAAAATTGGATCATGTTCTTTCGCCATTCGACCTTCGTAATTCGTCATTGATTCGTCATCATGCCGCGGCGTAGCCATCGCGAAGCCGGGTCTGGTTTCTTAATTCGTCATTAACTTCATGCTCAATCTAAACCTTGAACGTTTACAAAATATCTTGTCAATCCCGAGTCTTAGTCTCGATTTATAAGAATTATCCAGCCTGAATTTTTTGGTACTTTTGTGCCTTTGTGGTGAAATATATTAAAATAAAATCATGTCAATCCTGTTATCCTGTCAAAAATTCTTTTCGTCATTCAAAATTCTTCATTGTCTCATCATTCCAGCTTCGTCATTCGTCATTCTTTAACAAACCAGCCAAAACCATAAAATCACTGGCTATTTCAGCTTTTTCTTCACCAAATATTCATCCAGCTCTTCGACACTGGTAAAGTGCAAATCATAACCATAATCGCCGCTGTGAAAATCACACGAATCTTCCGTATAACCCCGGCAAATCCGAGGCCGCGTCTCGTAAATCTCGCACCGGTTGTCCTTATTTAAGAACTTGCACCGGTTGGCGATATTGATGTACCAGTCGCCCTCCTCCACAAAAATGCTGATCCCCTCATGCGTCAGATACCACCGCACATCGTCATAATCAGCCTTGTTCTCCGGCGTCTCAATCGGCAACGCCAGATAACGACAACACAACCCCGGACACTTCTCACATAATATCTCACCCAAAATAAACTCCTCGCAGCATAAATGCGTTAATTACCAATTAGTTAGCCGTCTGCCAGCACCCAGTAATCAACCATTATAGCTCCATCCACCCGCCCCCGTCAATATTCACCTCAACCGCCGCCCCATTGACACAAACACCCCATCAAGCTATCATTGTTCAATTAAAGATTTTGAAACTTTATCACCGTAAAAACTGATTTGGATTAACTGTAGGATGGGCTTTAGCCCATGCTGACACTCGGAGCTGAAAGACGCTTGGAGTTGAAAAAGGCACAAGATTATGAAGATTTCTCTCGAATGGCTCCGCGAATACGTCGATTACCCCGGCACACCACAGGAACTATCCCGGATTTACACCGACATCGGATTCCCCGTCGAAGACCTCCAACAGATCGGCAACGACTGGATGCTCGATGTGGAAATCACGTCTAACCGACCAGACTGCCTGGGGCACATCGGCCTGGCGCGGGAATTGGCCGCGGCCGCCGGCGCCACCTTCAAAATGCCCGCCGTTGATTTCCCTGAAACGGCCACCCAGGACGTCTCTCAACTCACCGCTGTTGACAACCAGGCTCCGGACCTGTGCAATCGCTACACCGCCCGCGTCATCGAAGACGTTACCGTCGCGCCCAGCCCCGACTGGATGATACGGCGACTGGAGACCATCGGCCTGCGCGGCATCAGCAACGTCGTGGACATCACCAATTACGTACTCATGGAAATCGGCCAACCGCTGCACTCTTTCGATTTCGACAAACTAAACGAACACCGCATCGTTGTCCGTCGCGCCAAACCCGGCGAACAGATGGAAACCATCGATCACACCAAGGTCGAACTTAACGACAACATGCTGGTCATCGCCGACGCAACCGAACCTGTTGCCCTGGCGGGTGTTATGGGTGGATTGCCCAGCGAAGTTACCGATTCCACAAAAAATATTCTGCTCGAAAGCGCGCACTTTAATCCGCTGAGCATTCGCAGCACGAGCCGGGCTTTGACGGTCAGCAGTGAAGCTTCCTTCTGTTTCGAGCGTAATGTCGATATCGAAATGACCGAATGGGCATCGCGACGTGCGACGGCGTTGCTGGTGGAACTCACCGGCGGTAAAGTTGCGCCCGGTCTGATAGATTCCTGGCCCGTCAAACACCCTGCTCCACCAATTACCTTGCGGCTGGGACGGGTCAAAACTCTGCTCGGCATCGACATCCCCACTGAGCGGGTTCTTAACATCCTGAGCCAACTGCAGTTGCAGCCGCAACTGGATAAAGCGACGGCAACCATTACCTGCACCGCACCATCCTGGCGAAAGGACCTTCGCCGTGAAGTTGACCTCATCGAAGAAACCATCCGCATCGAGGGTTACAACACCATTCCCACCGAACACGATATTCAGATAACTGTGAAAACTCAGGATAATTTCCAGAGGGCCTGTGGCCTCGTTACAGCCGCTCTGAACGGTTGCGGCTATTTCGAAACCGTCAACGTAAGTTTCCTTGACGAAAACACTTGGCAACCGTTCGTTGCTGAAAACTTCCAACCGGTTCGCGTCAAAGATGCTGCGCGCAAAGCTAACAACGCGTTGCGGCCCACGCTATTGCCGTCGCTGCTGACGGTGCGGAAACGCAACCAGGACGCCGGAAACGACCGCTGCGACCTCTACGAGCTGTCCGCGGTGCATCAGCCCGGTGATAACAGATCAGGCGTCAGCGAAGCTATTAAACTGGCGTTGCTGACCGACAGCGATTTTCGCGAACTGCGCGGCGTTATTGAGGCGACAGTTAAATCCCTGGATAAGAATGCTTTACTAACCTGCAAGCCGGCGGAGCTGCCCTGGGCGGAGAAGGGTACTGGTGCGGAACTTGTAATTAACGGCCAGGCAATTGGTTACGCTGGCAAAGCTGCTGCTGAAATTATCAAGCTTTTCGATCTGGAGCAGGATTTGGCGCTGGCGGAGATTGATTTCGAGCCGTTAACTAATTTACAGAGCGAATCTTACCAGATCAAGCCTTTGACGCGCTATCCGAGCGTTACCCGCGATCTTTCGCTGGTGCTGGCGGAGGACATTTCCTGGCAGCAGATCGATAACACCATATCAGAACTGGATTTACCTGACCTGCAGGAGTTGACCTTCGTGGACATCTATCGCGGCAAGGGTGTCGAGGCGGGGTGTAAGAGTTTGACGCTTTCGATGGTTTTTCGCAATCCGGAGCAGACGCTGACCCACGAAGAAGTGGACGGTTATCAGGAGAAAATCCTAAAAGCTTTGGGGGAAAATCTGAACGCTCAGCTCCGCGCTTAGCTGAACGGAACGACCAGAATAGTAGATTACGCACATCCATTATGAGGCCGAAAATGAACACCGAAATGTGTCCAAAAGCGCGACAAAAAGTGGGCCAAAAGTGAGAAAAAGTGAAATTTTGTCAAAAAACAGGGGTGAAAGTTAGGTGGTTTTTAAAGGTTTTTTAACGAAATTTAACGAAACTTAAGGGTTTTTTGACGCCTGCGTCAAAAGTTTGCTCAGGCAGCGATGCTGAGCGTTGAAAATCTCTCGAACTTCCGGCAATGTAATAAAAAT
>JAFGSR010000246.1 GCA_016934515.1 Sedimentisphaerales bacterium | reverse complement strand
GCCCCGCGCGGTTTCGGCCCGTACTCACGCCCTGACCCGGCTGGAAACTTTCCGGGACGAGGGACACATTCGCGCCGATTATCATGACATTGACGATTTTGCCCTGATGCACATCATTTTCGAAGACGGAACTATCGCGGACATTTTCGCTTCGGACATTATTTTGGGCGGCATTCATAACTGGATCGAGGTTAACACCAACAATCATCGCACGGTTTGCAATATCAATCCCAGCACCGCCATGCAAACCTACAATTCCCAAGAGGAAAATTTCAAGGACATCTACGTTGTGGAGAAAATCGGCACCAAGCAGGGCTGGTCCTGCCCGTCGCCGGATGAGGACTGGTTCACCGGCTATCCCCAGGAAATCGAAGCCTTCTATCGCAGCATCGCCTACGGCGAACCCCTCGAAAGCACCAGCCTGCTGGCCGCGGATTGCATCTCAACCATCTATTCCGCTTACGTATCGGCTGAAAAACAGGGTGCCGAAGTCGCTATAAAAACTTTTTGATGTCGCTTAGCTTTACTATGAAAAGGAGGCCAAAAAGTAGAATGTCCTTTACCTTACGCTAAAATCCCCTATCAAAAACCCCTTGACGACCGATTCGATTTCACCTATACTTCGCCAAATGTCCAGGTCAGGTCCAAAACTGAGAATGACCCATTTTTTTTCATGGGAATGCGTTTTATGCTTAAAAAAGTCCTATTAGAAGAAATTAAAGATTGTTTATCAGCAACGTATCACGATCGCTTGTGCGGTATAGTGCTCTATGGCTCAGAGGCCCGAGGGGATGCCACGCCCGACAGTGATATTGATGTACTTGTTTTGCTGAATGGGCCGGTTAATTACGGACGTGACCTGGAAACTAATCTAGATGTCCTATACCCATTATCGTTACGGTTAGGACGTCGCATAAGCGCTAAGCCGGTAGTTGCTTCAGAATATGAAAATGTAAATTGCCCTTTATATCAAAATGTGCATCGTGAAGGAATAATGGCATGAAAGAGTTTGCTGCTGTGGAATGGCAACGCGCTCTTCGCACGTTAGCTTCAGGAACACAACTTATAAAAACTGACCCTGACTCTGCCGCGTCGCGAGCTTATTACGCTGCTTTCCATGCGTTGACCGCAATGTTTGCTCTTCGAGGGCAAACATTTTTAAAGCATTCTGCTCTGCGTGGGGCACTTCACCGCGAACTCATCAAAGCCGGTCTTTGGGGAGTAGAACTTGGGCGGGCCTATGATTTCCTGATGGATATGCGCGAGACGGGTGATTACGGAGGATTGGTTCGCGTCAAACCAATTGATGCCGAAATGGCTCTCGATAAAGCTAAGACCATTATAGAAGCAGTAAAGCAGAATTGCCCCGGTTTTGAGTAACAGGAGTAGGCTGTGCCTACCTTTTCCTGGGGTGCTGTGTTCGATTTGGTTGGGTAATCGCGGAATATTAATGGAGCATTATTATGGAACAGTGGCTTTGTGCAATTAATGGAAAACAGTATGGTCCTGTAGATGAACCGACTCTGCAAGCGTGGATTGATGAAGGGCGACTCAAGTTGACCGACCTGATCTGGCAGGAAGGTATGGAAGAATGGCAACCCGTGTCAAACTTCCCGCAATTCAAATCGGCATCTGCCAATGTTTCGCCCGGTATTGCCCCCGGAGCACAGGAAGCGGGAAAATTTGTCCCCGCACCAACCGGCGGAACAAACGGCACAACACCAGTTTTGGAAATTACCGCAGCAGCCCATGAATCCCTTAAAGGACGGTGGGGACTGCCGATTGGTTATTGTTTCCTGTTGGCTCTGATTAGCAACGCTGTTGCGAACGTACCCTATATCGGTATATTAGGGACGCTTTTCCTGACCGGGGTGTTTACTTTTGGGTATGTCGTTTTTTTCCTGACGTTTATCCGTGGAGGTAAACCCTCTCTGGAGAATATGTTTGCCGGGTTCAAAATCTATGGAACAACCCTGGCAGCTTATCTGTTGATGGTTCTGTTTGTTTTTCTTTGGATGTTGTTGCTGATCATTCCGGGCATCATAGCATCACTGGCGTATTCGCAAACCTTCTTTATCATTGCGGATAATCCGAACATCCCGGGCGGCGAGGCCATTGCCCGCAGCAAAGAAATGATGCGCGGACACAAGTGGAGATTGTTTTGCATGCAGTTGTGGTTTTCACTCTTGGCCTTCTTGTGCATTTTCACCTTGTTCATCGGATTCTTGTGGTTGATTCCATACGCAAACGCCAGCTTGGCAAAATTCTACGAGGACCTGCAACCCCCACTGTACCAAACCGAGGCTGCTTAGAGGACAAAAAAATGAATAAAGAAATATGTTGCCCAAAATTTGAACCTGCACCCTGGGACAATACTACTCACAAATGGACGGATAAAAAATTTATCAGGGACAAAGTATTCAGTATTTTTTATATGCCGATAAATTTTGGCAAGGTTATGAAAAAACTGGATAAGCTGGTTAAAAAAGCAAATGGCACAATACCGAACGGGCTCGGTTTGTCAGATCATACCTCAAAATGGAATATGAATGTTTATCTTGCTGTTGATAAAGAAATCCCGGAGGCCGAAAATGTCACCCTAAGCGGAGAATTCTTCAGCAAAGTCTATGAGGGACCATATAAAGATACGCCGAAATGGTGCAAAGATTTCGAGGCTCTGGCAAAAAGTAAAAATCTAAGCATCAAAAAACAGTTCATGTGGTACACCACCTGCCCGAAATGCGCAAAAGAATACGGAAAAAATTACGTTGTAATAATTGGAAAAACTGATTAAAAAAACGTAACAATAAATCTGATCGCTTTTTTACCCCATAAAAAAGGCAAAAAGCAGAATGCCTTTTTTTCGAAAATCAAATAAGAACAGGAGCCCGCGAATATGTCAGCAAAGAAAACAGACCAAGCCCCCTCGACAGGCCAGGAGCCGCAAGCCATGCACATGAATCCCCGGATCGAGCAGGACCGTCAAATGATAATGACGGCCAAGGAGAAAGGTCGCGGCTCGCTTTTTAAGGTTTATTTGAGGTTGTCAGGGCCGGGCTGGTTGCAGAGCGGTATTACCCTGGGCGGCGGATCGCTGTCTTCGAGCTTGTATTTGGGCGTGCTGGTTGGTTTTAGTTTTATGTGGCTGCAACCGTTGGCGATGATTTTGGGCATTATCATGCTCAGTGCCATTGCCTATGTTACCCTCTCGGCAGGTGATCGTCCTTTCCAGGCGATTAACGATCATGTCAATCCGGTGCTCGGATGGGGCTGGTTGATAGCTTCGATGATGGCAAATCTGGTCTGGTCGCTTCCTCAGTTCGCACTGGGTACCGCGGCAATGCGGCAGAACCTGCTGCCCGGACTGCTCGGCCCGGCAGTTATGAACGAAATACCGAGCAAAATTATTGCTGGTGCTGTATTTCTGACATTTGCCCTGGCCGCCACTCTGACCTACGGCGCCGGGGGTAAGGGCGTTAAGATTTTCGAAGTTCTGATTAAGACCATCGTCAGTTTGATAGTGCTTTGCTTCGTCGGGGTAGTTGTCAAGCTTAGCCTCGAAGGAAAGATTGTCTGGGGCGAGATATTTAGCGGCCTGGTCCCCGATCTTTCTCTGTTCCAAAAACCGACCGACATAATAATGCCCCACATTACCAAGGTGGACGAGCAGTTCCGCTCTTTCTGGACGGATATGATTGTCGGCCAGCAGCGCGACGTCATGATAAGCGCCGCGGCAACGGCCGTCGGTATCAATATGACATTTCTACTTCCCTACTCGATGTTGCGTAAGGGTTGGGACAAATACTTCCGCGGCCTGGCAATTTTCGATTTGTCCACCGGATTGTTCATTCCCTTTATCATAGCCACCGGTTGTGTGGTCATCGCTTCCAGCAGCCAGTTCCACGGCAAACCGGCAGAGGGTTTGGTGGCCGATGAACCAGGCGGTGTGATAGTCGGCCAGCCGGCAAAAAACCTGGTCGGACCTTACAACGGGCTTCTCAAAAGCAGACTGAAGAGCGAACTTGGGGATGCGGAGTACGCCAAGCTCACTCCCGAGCAAATTGAGGCGGCAACTCAGGCCCTGCCCTGGGCTGACAAGCGCATGGCCGCGATAATGGTCAAACGCGACGCCTTCAACCTGGCCGACACCCTGGCTCCTTTGACCGGTCCCGTGATCGCACAGTATATCTTCGGGTTCGGCGTCATGGGCATGGCACTAAGTGCGACAACCATGCTGATGA
The DNA here is from genome assembly GCA_016934515.1 of Sedimentisphaerales bacterium. GTDB lineage: Bacteria > Planctomycetota > Phycisphaerae > Sedimentisphaerales > SM23-30 > JAFGSR01. The sequence goes on along the minus strand of JAFGSR010000246.1, from coordinate 12,042 downwards.
CTATCAACGGTCTTTGTTTCTGCGTGCTGCTGGGCAAGCCCCCGCGCGGATGGCCCCAGCGGTTCGGTAGTCTGATGGTTTCCGTCGGAGCTCTCGGACCGTTTTTCTGGAAGGATGCAGCCCCCTATCTTGCGGTTCCCACCAGCGTCTTTGCGATGGTACTGCTGCCCATTGCCTACTTCGCGTTCTTCCTGCTGATGAACCAGAAAAGTTTCCTGGGTGAAAACACACCCGTCGGCGCCAGACGCATTCTCTGGAATGTCCTTATGGCGCTGGCAGCCGGCGCCGCATCCTTCGGTAGCGTCTGGAGCTTGTGGTCGAAACTGCGCTGGCTCGGAATCGGACTGCTCTTTGCCTTTATAGGTGTGTGCGTTATAGTGCATTTCGTTTACGTTGTTCCCAAGCGCAAACGCAGGACAGCATGACAAACAAACAATGGGAAAAATTGCTCGCGGTTATCAATGGCGAAATAATCGATCCGCTGCCGGTTGGTTTTGTCATCGACAGCCCCTGGCTGCCGGAATGGGCCGGCGTGTCCATCCTGGATTATTTCACCAGCGAAGAAATTTGGCTCGAAGCCAATCTCAAAGCCATTCGACAATTTCCTGAGATTATGTTTCTGCCGGGTTTCTGGTCGGAATACGGCATGTGTACCGAACCGTCCGCTTTCGGGGCCAAATGCACCTGGCAGCAAAACGATCTGCCTTTCGCGCATAAAATCATCCAGGACGTTTCCGAAATAAACCTTCTCGACCTGCCCAACCCCACGGTTGACGGATTGTGTCCCTTCGTTCTCAAGCGGCTGCAGCACCATCAGAACCGCATCGAACAGAGTGGCCACGCAATTAAATTCGCCGTTTCACGCGGGCCTTTGAATATCGCTTCCTTTTTGATGGGCACTACGGAATTTCTCCTGGCCTCGCGGACTGATCGCAACCAAATCCACAAACTGCTCAATCTGGTTACGGATTTCATTGTCAACTGGCTTCAAACACAGATAAAAACTTTTCCCTCTATCGACGGCCTGTTTATCCTTGATGACATCGTGGGCTTTTTAGGTGATGCCGATTTTCAGGAAATCGCCCTGCCTTACCTCAAAAAAATATTCCAGACTTTCGATGTGTCAGTGAAATTTTTTCATAACGACGCCGCAGGACTCATTTGCGCCCCTTACCTGCCGGAGATAGGCATCAACCTTTTCAATTTCGGCTTCGAACATACCTTTGCCGAAATGCAACAGCTTACGAAAAACAAAGTTACTCTGTTAGGTAACATCCCCCCCCGCGACGTACTCACCGGCGGCACCGCCGAACAAGTACAGCAATGCGTTGCCGAAACCATCGCCGCCCTTCCCGAAAAGAGCCGGGTCATCCTGTCCTGCGGAGGGGGCCTGCCCGGCGGAGTATCGACGGAAAACATCAACGCTTTTCTGTCAGCGGTAAAAGCGTAGAATCTATTTAGGTTAACTGAAAATAATTCTTCGCGTTGTTATAAGAAATGTCTTCCACCATTTGGCCCAGCAGTTCCATATCACCGGGCAGCTCGCCGCTTTCCACTTCCGCCCCTAATATGTTGCAAAGGATGCGCCGAAAATATTCGTGACGCGGATACGAAAGAAAACTCCGCGAATCCGTAAGCATCCCCACAAATCGGCTCAGCAATCCCAGATTCGAAAGTGCATTGATTTGCTTTTCCATGCCGTCTTTTTGATCCAGAAACCACCAGCCCGAGCCATACTGCATCTTGCCGGGCACGGAACCATCCTGAAAATTGCCAATCATGGTCGCGAACACTTCCGTATCAGCGGGGTTGAGGTTGTAAAGAATTGTTTTAGTGAGCTTGTTCCGACTGTCGAGCCGGTCCAGAAACTTCGCCAGCGGCCGGGCAATTGGCCAATCACCCATGGAATCAAAACCGGTATCCGGCCACACCTGCTTCAGCATTCGAGAATTATTGTTCCGCAACGCACCAAAATGAAACTGTTGCACCCAGCCCTTTTCGTAATCCATCAGGGCAAATTCAACCAGCAGAGCCGATTTAAACTGCTCCTGCTCCCGGGCATCCGGTTCCTTGCCGGTGCGAATCTTCTCAAAAATCGCCGCAATCTGCTTTTCAGTGTAATCGGCTGCATAAGCGGTCTCCAGACCGTGATCGCTTATCCGACAGCCCATCGCATGGAAAAAATCATGACGCTTCCGGATCGCTTCGAGATAACTTTGGTAATCCTTAATATCAATCTGCGTTATTTCTGCCAGTTTATCAATCCAGCCATTGAGAGCACCAACATTTTCCGTCGCCATCGCCCTGTCCGGTCGCCAGGCCGGGAAAATACCAATCTCAAAATCATCCGCCTTAACCTTTTGATGATGCTCCAGGCTGTCCAGCGGATCGTCGGTCGTACATACCACCCGAACATCCATCTTCCGCATCAAATTGCGCGTGCTGAATTCGGGGCTTTGAAGCATCTCGCTGCATTTATCATAAATCCTCCGGGCGGTTTCCGGATTCAGCAGTTCATCAACTCCAAAATAACGCTTCAGCTCAAGATGGCTCCAGTGATAAAGCGGATTTCGTAGCGCACCCGGAACCGTCTCCGCCCACTTTTCAAACTTCTCATAATCACCGGCGTCCCCCGTGCAATAACGCTCCTGCACACCATTGGTTCGCATCGCCCGCCACTTATAATGATCGCCGTACAACCAAACCTGACTCAGGTTTGCAAAGTTCACATCATCTCCAATCATCGCCGGCGACAAATGGCAATGATAATCATAAATCGGCATCGCAGCCGCGTACTTATGGTACAACAATCCTGCCGTATCGTTCTGCAACAAAAAATCGTCTGTTATAAAACTCATGCTAACCTTCCGTACCGGGCACTCCGCTCCGCTGCCTGGCGCAGTTTTATGTTACGCTGTATAGGTCGAAGCCGAAGTCGAACCGCCTCTGCCGGTCCAGTTCGTGTGAAAAAATTCTCCGCGTGCCTTATCCACCCGCTCATATGTATGCGCCCCGAAATAATCCCGTTGCGCCTGAAGCAAATTAGCCGGCAGCCGTTCGCAGCGATACCCGTCATAATACGCCAGTGCCGAACTGATCGCCGGCATAGCAATGCCCAACTCCACCGCCTGCATAACCACCCGCCGCCAACAGGACTGCGCGGTCTCCAGCGCATCCTTAAAAAACGGATCCAAAAGCAAATTCTCCAAACCCGGATTCGTCTCAAACGCCGCCTTAATCTTACCCAAAAATACCGAACGAATAATACATCCGCCCCGCCACATCAACGCAATCCCGCCATAATTCAAATTCCACCCATATTCCGCCGCCGCCGCCCGCATCAATTGATAACCCTGGGCGTAACTGACAATCTTCGCCGCGTACAGTGCCTGCTGCAAATCTTTCACCATTTGCTGTTTGTCACCCGTAAATTCCGCCCGCGGCCCGACCAGCACCTTCGCTGCATGAACCCGCTCCTCCTTCAAAGCCGAAAGACACCGGGCAAACACCGCCTCGCCAATCAACGTCAAAGGCTGCCCCACGTCCAACGCCGCAATAGCCGTCCATTTACCCGTCCCTTTTTGACCGGCCGTATCCAAAATCAAATCCACCACCTCTTTGCCGTCTTCGTCCTCATAAGCCAGGATGTCCCGGGTAATCTCGATCAGGTACGAATCCAACTCACCCTTATTCCACTCGGCAAACACCTCGTGCATTTCCTGATTCGTCATGCCCAGCCCGTCCCGCATCATCTGGTAAACCTCACAAATCATCTGCATATCGCCGTATTCGATACCGTTGTGGACCATCTTCACAAAATGCCCCGCCCCGTTCTCACCCACCCAGTCGCAGCAAGGCTCACCGTCATCAGTCTGAGCGGCAATCTTCTGGAATATCGGCTTAACACTTTCCCAAGCCGCCGGCGACCCGCCCGGCATGATCGACGGCCCTAACAACGCCCCTTCTTCGCCGCCGGAAACGCCGGTGCCGATGTAAAGCAATCCCTTTTCCTCCACTTCTTTTGTCCGGCGAATCGTATCCGGGAAATGGCTGTTGCCGCCGTCAATAATAATATCACCCTTCTCCATAAAGGGCAGAATCTGCCCGATCACCAGATCGACCGGCTTACCCGCCTTAACCATTATCATCACCTTACGCGGCCGCTCTATCGCTTCGATAAAATCCTTAACCTCATAGGTGGGAACAATCTTTTTCCCTTTCGCTCGGCCCTGGGCAAAGTTCCGGGTTTTTTCCACCGTGCGATTAAACACCGCAACCGTAAACCCCTTGCTCTCCATATTCAGCACCAGATTCTCACCCATCACCGCCAACCCCCAAAGTCCAATATCCGCCTTAGCCATGTCACTTACTCCGTAAAAATCCTCTTATAAAACCACGCTTTTAACAATCACAGAACTGCTGACGTCAGACCCCTGTCTGAACCGCCAGGCCGCTTTCCGCCCATTCTACTCCATCAGCCAACGTTATGAAACATCTTTCTGAATTGCCAAGTCTCCGGTTTTAAAGTATAAATGCCCTTGGCCAATTGCCTTAATTTTAACCGGGGCTATTCGAGGCGAAAACTGATATGAAACGAAGAGACTTCCTCAAAACCGTCGGTTTCGGTGCTGCTTCTCTGACTTTGCCGGGATGCCAGGACACCTTTCTCCGGTCCCCAAAACCATTTGCCGACAAACCAAATATCATTTACATCCTGGCCGACGACCTGGGCTACGGCGATCTGGGCTGTTACGGCCAGAAAAACATCAAGACTCCTCACCTGGATCGGCTCGCCGCCGAAGGTATAAAATTTACCGATCATTACGCCGGCAGCACCGTCTGTGCTCCGTCACGCTGCGTCTTGATGACCGGCCTGCATACCGGGCACGCTTACGTTCGCGGAAACCGATCAACCAAACCCATGGGCCAAACCCCGCTGCCGCCCGATTCCGTCACCGTCGCCGATTTAATGAAAAATGACGGTTACACCACCGGTTTGATTGGCAAATGGGGCCTGGGTGGGCCCGGCTCAACCGGCCGTCCCAACAAACAAGGGTTCGATTATTTCTTCGGCTACCTCTGCCAGGGGCACGCCCATAATTACTACCCGGAATTTCTCTTCCGCAACGATGAACGGATCCCTCTAAAAAATAAAATCGCTAAACCCCGACCCAACGGCTCCGGCGTCGCCACCGAAAAAATCGAATATTCTCACGACTTATTCGCCAAAGAAGCTTTGCAGTTTGTTCAAACGCACCGCCAACAGCCGTTCTTTTTGTGCCTCACCTTGACCATCCCCCACGCCAACAACGAAGCCGGAAAAAAAGGCATGGAAGTCCCCGATTACGGCATTTATAAAAACAAAGATTGGCCCGATCCCCAAAAAGGTGCCGCCGCCATGATCAGCCGGATGGATTCCGACATCGGCAAATTAATGTCCCTGCTCAAAAAATTGAACCTGGACGACAACACCCTGGTCATGTTCTCCAGCGACAACGGCCCCCACCACGAAGGCGGCAACGACCCCGATTTCCATAACAGCAACGGACCACTCCGCGGCATCAAACGAGACCTCTATGAAGGCGGTATCCGCGTACCGATGATCGCCCGCTGGCCCAATAAAATAAAACCCGGCTCAACTACCGCCCACATCTCCGCTTTTTGGGATTTCCTCCCCACCTGCTGCGACCTCGCCGGCATTCAATCCCCCGACGGCATCGACGGTATCTCATTTCTTCCTGAACTGCTGGGCCAATCACAAAAACAAAAGCAGCACAAATTCATGTACTGGGAATTCCACGAAAAACAAATAAAACAAGCTGTCCGCATGGGCCCCTGGAAAGTCGTTCACTTCGTCGATCAAAACAAAACCGAACTCTACAATCTCAATTCCGACCTCTCCGAAAAACACAACATCGCCGATCAGCATCCGGAAATCCTCGCCCAAATCCAATACTACCTCAAAACCGCCCGCACACAATCTAAGTTCTGGCCCATACCCAAAGCATAATTCCAATAAACCGGTTGCTTGAAAATTCTCGAAAAGCGCATCACTAACAGGACATAATAATGGCGATGACCAGACGACAAAGACTGATGGCAACCCTCAGAGGCGAACCGGTAGATCGCCCCGCGGTAAACTTTTATGAAGTGGGCGGCTTCCTTATCGATCCCGCCGACCCGGACGAATTCAACATCTATAATTCTCCCGATTGGAAAACTCTTCTGGACCTGGCCTGGGAACGTTCCGATATAATCAGAATGTGCAGTGCCGTAAGCGCTCGGTCACACGACCAGTACGGCGGCAAAGAAATTCAACGCCAACAAACCGCCCGGGATGAATTCTTCACCGAAAAACAATACCGCCAAGGCGACAACAAATTTCACCAGACCATATTGAAAATCGCCGGACGACAAATGACCTCCCTCACCCGGCAAGACAAAACCGTCGATACGGTTTGGACCCAGGAACATTTGTTGAAATCCGTCGAGGACCTCAAAGCTTACCTGAAACTTCCCGATGAAATATTCGCCGAAACCATCAATATTCAACCGCTGCTGGATGAAGAACAATCCCTCGGCGATCAGGGTATTGTAATGGTGGATACCGAAGACCCCCTCTGCGCTGCAGCCACCCTGTTCAGCATGGAAGATTACACCATCCTGGCACTGACCGAACAAAATCTTTTCCATCAACTGCTCGAAAAATGCGCCCGTTATATCCACGCCCGCACCCAAAAAGTCGCCCGCGAATTCCCCGGCAGACTCTGGCGAATTTACGGCCCCGAATTCGCCGCCGAACCCTACCTGCCGCCCGCCCTCTTTCGCGAGTACGTGATCCGCTATACCGGCCCCATGGTAAAAATGATAAAAGCCCATGGCGGTTTCGCCCGGATTCACTGCCACGGCCGAACAATGAACGTGCTGGATGATATCGTCGCCACCGGTGCCGATGCGGTCGATCCGATTGAACCTCCACCGCAGGGTGATACCGAACTTGCTTACGTGCGGCAAAAATATGGCGATCAACTGGTACTCTTTGGCAACCTGGAAATTGCTGATATCGAAAATACCGAACCAGAAAAATTCGCAAAAATCGTCGAAAAATCACTCCGCGACGGCACCACCGGCCCCGGCAGAGGTTTCGTATTAATGCCTTCCGCATCCCCCTATGGCCGCGAAATCTCAGCACAAACCCTGAAAAATTATGAAACCATGATCGAAAAAACCTGCCGACTCGCAAACAACACCTAAATATTTATACGGAGAAGAATGATGGATTGCACAAATCCCAAAAGTATGCTGCGCTGGTTTCTGTTTTGTATCATAACCATGACCGCCGGTTTGCAGTCCGCCGGATTGCAGGCCGCCGAATCTCCCTCGTCGGTAAAGGCCACGCAGGGACTGTTAAAAAGAATCATCCCGCAACACGCCGGTCAATTTGTGCTCGAAGAAATCCCCAACGAAAACGGAAAAGACGTCTTCGAGATCGAAACCCGCCAAGGCAAAGTTATCATCCGCGGAAACTCTGGCGTGTCGTTGGCGATGGGAATAAACTGGTATCTGAAACATTACTGCAATTGCAACGTCTCCTGGTGCGGAAATAACCTGAACCTGCCCAAAAAGCTCCCCGAACTTAAAACCAAAATCAGAAAAGTCAGTTGGGCAAAACACCGCTACTTTCTTAACTACTGCTGCTTCGGTTATTCGTTGCCCTGGTGGGACTGGCCGCAATGGGAACGGCTGATCGATTGGATGGCATTGAACGGAATCAATGCACCGCTATCGGTAACCGGTCAGGAAGCTACCTGGCAGGCGGTCTGCAAACGACTGGATTTGACTGATGACCAGATCAGCAGGTTTCTCGCCGGACCTCCCTACCTCCCCTTCGGCTGGATGGGCTGTCTCGACGGCTGGGGCGGACCCCTACCCCAAAGCTGGATCGACAGTCATGAAATACTGGGCAAACAGATCCTCACCCGCCAACGCGAACTGGACATGACCCCGATCCAGCAGGGTTTTACCGGGCATGTGCCCGCTGCCCTCCAGGAAAAGTATCCTGACGCTAAACTGCACACCATCCGCTGGATTGAATGGACTACTTATCTGCTCGACCCGCTCGACCCGCTCTTCCAGAAAGTCGCCGACATATTCCTGGCAGAACAAAATAAGCGGTTCGGAACCGATCACTTCTATGCCGCCGACACCTTTATTGAAATGACTCCGCCCAGCGGCGAGCTTGACTATCTGGTTAATATGAGTAAAGCAATTTACAACGGCATGGGAAAAAATGACCCTGACGCCGTCTGGGTTTTACAGACCTGGATATTCCTGAACCAACGTCATTTCTGGACCCAGCCGCGTATCGAGGCTTTCCTGGGTGCTATTCCAGATGAAAAAATGCTTTGCCTCGACCTTGCCTGTGAGGACCGACCCCAATGGAGCCGCACCCAGGCGTTTTACGGTAAGCCTTGGCTGTGGTGTAATGTACAAAATTATGGCCGCACCGTCTTCCTCGGCGGTGATTTGGAAAAGAACAACACCTCACTAATTGAGGCCAGACAAAATCCCGCAAAAGGCCAACTCGTGGGCTTGGGCTTTGTCAATGAAGGACTTGGTTATAATCCCGTGGTTTATGAACTGATGTTTGAAATGGCCTGGCGGAATGAAGCAGTCGATCTTGCTCAATGGATCAAAGACTATGCCGTCTATCGGTACGGTCAATCCAACGCCGATGCCGAACAGGCCTGGCAGACTCTCAAGAACACGATTTATACCGCGCCGCATCGAACGCGTTCAATTATTAGCGACCCGCCAACACTTCGTCCGGAAATCGGATCACCCTATAGCAATATCCAGCTTGCCGATGTTTGGCAAAATCTTCTCAAGGCGTCTGGTAAACTCGGCAAAACTGACACCTACAGATTTGATCTTGTCAACGTCGCCCGGCAGGTATTGGCGAACCATGCAACCCTGCTTCAGCAGAAAGTTGTTCAAGAATACCATGCCAAAGATTACGCCCGGTTCAAAAACGCTTCGGACGATTTCCTTCAGCTTATGCTTGATATGGATGAACTGCTCGCCACACGCCAGGAGTTTCTGCTCGGCCACTGCCTGGAAAACGCCAAGCGTTGGGGAACTACTCCCCAGGAAAAAGCCATTCTCGAATGGAATGCCCGGCGAGTCTTAACCCTCTGGGGAACAACCCAAATTAACGACTATGCTCGCAAGGAATGGTCGGGCCTTATCAGCGGTTATTACTATGCCCGCTGGAAATGGTACCTCGACGAGCTTGGCAAATCGCTTAAAACGGAACAACCTTTCGACAACAAAAAATTCCAGACTGATTTAAGAAAATGGATGCTTCAATTCTCTGATGCCAAAGAAACCTATCCCTCCACCCCCCAAGGCAATAGTATCGCCGTCGCGCAGAAGCTGTGGGATAAATACCGCCAGGCCTTCAAACCCGACGCTCCCAGCCTGACCACCTTCAAACCGGCCACTTGTGCAACTCATTTCCAAAACTATGTCGCCGAACTGGCCAACGATGGCGAGCGTCGCAACACCAATAGCTATTGGGCAATGGACGTTAGCAAAGGCGATCCCGCCTGGTGGCAGGTTGACCTGGAACAGCCCACCACCGTCGGCCGCGTCGTCGTGGTCTGTTACTTCGGCGATAATCGTTACTACGGCTTCACCGTCGAAACCTCGCTCGATGGCAAAAACTGGAAAATGGCCGCCGACCGACGCAACAACACCGAACCTTCCATGCCCCTGGGTTACACCTGCCGCTTCCCACCACACAAGACCAGATACATCCGCATCACCCAAACCCACAACTCCGCCAACACCGGACGACATCTCGTCGAAGTAATGGCTTACAAACAATGATTTCTAATTCTTCATTCGGGAGATATCAGATGAAACACAAAGGAACCATATCAAGGCGTGAATTTACCCGGATTTCTATCAGTGCCGGGCTCTTGGCATCCACATCAACTTGGAACCTCCATGCTGCTGAGCAAAAATTATTTGCTCTGCGCCTGGGAGGCCCCGTCGAAGCTAAAGACCCTGAAAATTGGATTAATAACCTTAAAAAACTTGGTTATCGTGCCGCTTATTGTCCGATCGCCCCTGAGGCAAAGGATGATGTGGTCAATGACTATGCCCGCGCCGCCCAAGCCGCCGACATCGTCATTGCCGAAGTCGGAGCCTGGAGCAACCCCATCAGTCCCAACGAAAAGGAACGCAACGCTGCTATAACAAAATGCCGTCAGCACCTGGCCCTGGCCGAACGCATCGGGGCAAATTGCTGTGTCAATATCAGCGGCTCCCGCAACGAAAAGCTCTGGGCCGGACCGCATCCCGATAACCTCACCGCCCAAACCTTCGACCTGATTGTGGAAACCACCCGCAGCATCATCGACCAGGTAAAGCCCACTCGAACCTGCTTCACCCTCGAAACCATGCCCTGGGCTTATCCGGATTCACCGGATTCCTATCTGCGTTTAGTCAAAGCCATTGATCGTAAGCAATTTGCCGTTCACCTTGACCCGGTCAACCTGGTGTGTAGCCCGCAACGCTATTTCAAAAACGTTGCTTTAATCCGCGAGTGCTTTGCCAAACTCGGCCCTTATCTTAAAAGTTGCCACGCCAAGGACATTCTGCTGGATACCAAACTTACCACCCACTTGGACGAAGTACGTCCGGGCCTGGGCGGCCTGGATTACGCCGCCTTCCTCAAGGAACTGAGCAAAATCCCTCATGTCCCGCTCATGCTGGAACACCTGCCCAACCAACAAGAATATCTGTTAGCCGCTCAATACATCCGCTCCATCGCCAAAAAAATCGGCATCTCTTAATTGCAGATACTGTAGGATGGGCTTGAGCCCATGCAGAATTCTGCCGCAGATTAAAAATATAAGTTGACCTCTATAGATCGGAATGTGGCATGGTTGATAAAGCCCTGTCTTTCTACACCAAGTATTTTGCCGTATGGGTAATCTTGTTTGGCCTTGTGGCATATTTGTTACCAAAACCATTCATAGCCCTTAAAAGCGGTATGAATTGGTTTTTTGCCTTGACCATGTTTGGCATCGGGGCGGTGTTGAGCATAGATGATTTTAAAAATATTGCCAAAAAACCCGCTATCATCCTGCTCGGTTCTGCCACTCAATTTTCGGTAATGCCGCTGGGTGCATTTTCATTGGCTAAACTTTTTGATCTGCCTGCCGAATTAGCAGTTGGATTGATCTTAACCGCCTCCGCCCCAGGGGCCATGGCCAGCAACGTAATCTGTTATATCGCCAAGGCCGATACTGCATACTCCGTTTCACTGACAACCGTTTCTACCCTGCTCTGCCCCCTTTTGACCCCGGGTTTGACCCTTCTGCTAGCTCAATCATATTTCAAAGTGGATTTCTGGCCTATGTTCTTTAGCGTAGTGCAGATGGTGATTATCCCATTGTTTTTGGGACTGGCGGTAAAATATTATTTTCAAAAAAAATTGGAAAAATTGGAAAAAGTATTTCCTGCAATATCCGTAACTTTCATCATTTTTATATGCAGCCTGGTTATAGCTCTTAACCGCCGGTATCTTCTAATGGTTATCGGCTCCATTCTGCTGGTCACTTTGATATTGAATATTTATGGCATGCTGATGGGTTACGGAATCGGTTCGGTTTTCAAGCTGGGTTGGCAGAGGCGAAGAACATTAGCCATTGAGATAGGCATGCAAAATGCCGGTCTGGGTACCGTCCTGGCCTTAAAGCACTTCAGCGAAAAAACCGCAATCCCCGCTGCCATCTTCGTATTCATCTGTATCCTCACCGCTTCACTTATGGTTGAAATATGGAACAAAAATCCAAAAGCTAAATAAATCTCCACATCTTATACAAACCAAATCCGTAGCATGAGCTTCAGCCCATGCAGTCCTCTAAAAAATCCGTGTAATCCGTACTACTATTCTTCAACTTCTTGCTTTTTATGCACGATTTTTATTTTACATCGTCATAATATGTTAATAATTAACGTCTTATGAAT
>JAFGSR010000022.1 GCA_016934515.1 Sedimentisphaerales bacterium | reverse complement strand
GAATTCAAATTTTCAGCAAAGCAGGCTATTTTGTTGATTGAGGCGGCAGCGTTGGTGTTTACAGGATTTAGCGGCATAATTTTATTTCGCCCTTTCAGGGCTTAAAAAACAGCAGTGGACGTTTACCCAGGGCGTTGCCCTGGGCTTTGGTATTTTGCCCCTTCAGGGCAGTTTTAAGGAATCCGTCTTTGGTGGAAGTGGTTGTTCTGTGAACGGTTACAAAATTTTAATGGTTTAAAGGATGGTCAAATTACCTTGAATCAGGGCGATATTTCGCTTAATCTGCTGTTTTGAGGCTCGCGGATTAATCTAAATGGAATATTACAGCAGGAGGCGGATATGCTGCAATGTCAGGACTGTGAGTTTTTTCGGCGGGATGAAAAAAGCGGCCGAATTACGCTGTTGTGTAATCCTTTCAGCAATATCAAGGAACCGAGCTGCCTGGAGAAATGGCAACTGATGCGGCTGGATGGTCTGCTGCAGGCGTATCAGGTAACGCTTAGCTGGTATCAGAAACTGGCGCCGATGCAGGAAAAAATGTTTGAAATGATGAAACGGGAAATGGATGATGTTGAAGAAGCGGACAGTTGGAAATTAAATTACGACGATCAGGATGATTTGAATGACCATGACAATTCGGACGACCAATTTGGCCAAGATGACGATGATGAGAGATTGAATTTGTAAAGAAAGGCAAAGGGCAATGGACGAATCGATTTTTAAAGCTTATGACATTCGCGGACTTTACGGTCAGCAGGTTGACGAGGACGCCGCCTGGAAAATTGGCCACGCTACGGCTCAGTTTCTGCGATCTTTGCTGCATGGTTACGAGCGTGGGCAGATCAATTCGCAATCGTTAATCGTCGGCCGCGACATGCGCAAGCACAGCCCGGCTCTGGCGAAGGCCCTTATGGAGGGCATGACCGGTTCCGGAGCCAACGTGATAGACATCGGCATGATCGACACGCCGCAGATTTACTTTGCCATCAACCACCTGGGCAGTTGCGGCGGAGTGCAGGTGACGGCCAGCCACAATCCCGCTGCTTACAACGGGTTTAAGATCAGCGCCCAGAAAGCCCGCCCGGTCAGCGGTCAAACCGGTTTGCAGGAGATCAAGCACATCGCGACCGCGCTGCGTCATACGGCTTCGGCTGGGAAGGGGACCATCACCACCCAGGACCTGACCGAGCCTTACCGTCGCCACGTATTGAGTTTTCTCAACAACAATATCAAAAAGTTGAAAGTGGTTATCGACGCGTCCAACGGCATGGCCGGCAAATGGGTGCCCTTGATTTTTGGTGATCTCGACCTGGACATTACCGCATTGAATTTTGAGTGCAACGGCACTTTCAAGCACGAACCCAATCCGCTGGTTGACGCCAACCTGGCGGAATTGAAACAGGCGGTTATTGACAAAAATGCCGACCTGGGGCTTTGTTTTGATGGTGATGCCGACCGGTTGATGGTTGTTGATGAAACCGGCAAATCCATCGGCTGCGACATTATCACGGCGTTGATGGCGGAATATTTTCTGGAAAAAAATCCCGGCTCGACGATTATTTACGATTTGCGTTCCAGTTGGATTGTCAAAGAGCAGATACAGAAATGCGGCGGGCAGCCCCGGCGCGAACGAGTGGGTCATTCGTTCATGAAAAAAACCCTCAAGGACACCAAAGGTGTTTTTGGCGGCGAACTCAGCGGCCATTTTTATTATCGTGACAACTTCTTCGCTGACAGCGGCATGATTACGCTGGTCCACATGCTGAACATTCTCTCGTCCACCGACAAACCTCTGAGCAAACTTATCAAGCCGTTGATGTGTTATCATTCCAGCGGCGAGATGAACTTTGAAGTGGAAAACAAGCAAGCCATGATGGATTCACTGGCGGCGAAATATTCCGATGCCGAAATCGATTATCTCGACGGCGTTACGATTCAATATCTGGACTGGTGGTTCAATTGTCGCCCGAGCAATACCGAACCTCTGCTGCGGCTGAACATCGAAGCCAAAACCTCGGAAACCCTGGCAAACAAACTCGACGAACTCAAAGCCCTGCTCGGTAATCCTGTGGACCACTAAAACAGCGATGGCGTTAAAAACGACAAGATTAAACCGGCATCGATGCTGCCTGATTGCTTTTGTGTTGTTTGGGTGGTTGATCTTATCGGGATGCCAGGCTCCGCAACCCACTGCAGAACAGCTTAGCAAAGGTCTTATCTGGATGTTTCCCGGTATCGAAGGGGGTGAATGGTCCCTGGGGGAACCACGTCGGGCGATTCGTGAAAGCGGAGCTGAAGCTGCAATTCGCACACATCAGTGGCGGTGGCCATTTGGCTGGGTGCTGAACCTGACCGATTACCAGGCGAACAGGGAGGATGCCGCCGGCGATGCCGAGCAAATCATTCAATATTGCAGAGACTGGCCCAACCGACCGATTGACCTGGTGGCGTATTCCGGGGGAGCAGGCGTCGCCCTGATGGTGGCGGAGGAACTGCCGGAAGACATCAGGTTGCGCAACATCATTCTAATTCATGGCGCGGTCAGTCCCAATTACGATCTTACCCGGGCGTTGGAGAGAGTTGACGGGAAAATCATCAACTTTTGTTCTGAACGGGACTGGTTTATGCTGGGGGTGGGGACCAGTGTTTTGGGAACCATAGACCGAAGTTATACCAGTTCGGCGGGTAAGGATGGCTTTGATCTTGACTTGGCAGTTCCCGATCCTGAGATGCGTAACCAACTACAGCAGATTTTCTGGTCAACCGAAATGATTTCCACGGGCCACTTTGGCGGCCACGCCACTATCATGAGCTACGACTGGACGAAAAAATATGTTACGCCTTATCTGTCGATTAAAGAACCATTGCCTAATGAAAACTAGAGCAATTTAATTTTTCATGCTCGCTTTGTTAAAGTGCCTTAGTTGGTTACGTCATCGACAACCGGACCGAGGTATCTAACCCCGTTCAGATTCAATCCGCTGCCATCACCGGTATAGTAGAATCGACCCAGGCGGCTCGTGGTGATGGTTCCGCTGGCATCGGCATCGCTGTTGATCAGGTTTACACGGTAGCCGCCGAGATAGCCAACCATGATTCGGGAGATTGTCTGATAGGCGCTTGCGGAGCTGTTGACAAAACCGTCTTCGGCGAAAATGCTGAAGATTGCGCTGGATCTGAAACCGGAAGCGGTAATCTGGGCGTTTTCGATCAGGCCGGTTACATTGAGCATTTTAAGAAATAACGAGGCGGTAATCGAACCGGTGAAATCGCTACCGGTGAAATCACCGTTTTCGGCGATCCGGCTGCCGCTGCGGTCAAAACCAACCAGCACCGAATTCAGTCTTACCGTCGATATCGTCGCCCCACAGTCGCCCCCGCAACTGATGGTGTCAATCCTGGATGTTTTTGATTGATTGGCGGTTATCCTGGAATCCTGGTCCATTTGCCCGTCCGCACGAACCCGGCTAATCATGAACGGGCTGTAAATTTGGCTGTTAATGAGATGGCCGTTATCCTGATCATTTTTCTGATGCGTCGCTCCGATAATCACATTGTAGATTTTACCCTTTCGATCGAAAGTGTAGATGTCGGACGAATCCAGATTGCCCCGGGTGATTTCCACCTGAAAAATCAGCTTGTCGGCAAAAATTCCGCTCTCAACAACATCGCCCTGCTCAACCAGAAACTCACCCAGCATGCCGCTGTTACCGCGCAGATCGACAAAACTAGAATCGAAAGCGGTTTCCTGCTGCTCGTTGTTTTGAATCAGGATTTGGCTGATAACTCTGCCGTAAAAAGCACTGCTGCGTACAACACCGCCAACCAAAATTCGGCGATAACGATTGAGGCTGCCATAAGCGAAGAATGTCATGTTGTTAACGTCGCCGGTAACTTCGAGTTCGCTCAACAGTTCAGCATTGAACTGTCGGTTCTCCAGGTCCGCATCACCCAGTTGGTCAACGTGGAATTTCAGAAAGCTGAAGCCGGGGGCGTCAACATCGCGGACCGATCCCAATTGGACTTCTTTGATGATGCCGCGTTTGTTGGCCTGGCCGCCGTGGGTCAACTCGATCAGCGTTCCGGGGTATTCCAGTCGGCCTAACGAACCGGAAAGAATCAGTTCCTCCAGCATCAGATTAGCTGGGTTATCCAGATTTTTCAGGCTAAGCATTGAACCGGCAGTACTGCCGCTGATAGTCAGGCTGACCAGATCGATAACCTTGCCGCTGGGCTTCTGGTTGACCAGCAGAGACGCCTGCCCCGGTCCGCTATAGGTCAGCACCAGACGTTCGTTATCGGTGTTTTGCACTTCCTGCGGCCCGGTTGCTTCGCTGACAACAATGGTATTCTGCAGATCACCGTCCAGGGCGATCAGCAGTTCGTAATCACCCTGATCTACCGCCAGGGAATTTATCTGAACAAAATAATCGCCGCCCGGGAGGTTTTCCAGTTTTTCCTCGAAGACGGTCGAAGCTGAGGTAACGAATTCATTGGGCTCGCCCGGCCCCAAAACGTTGACCGCTATCCGCGACAATTCACTCAGGGCAATCTGTGGTTGAATATTCACACTTTCCTCGATAGTGTTGACCAGAGATAAAATTGTATCGTCGAATCTCTGACTGGGCGGATCCTGGCCCGATTCCGGTTCGGTACCGTTAAAGCCCAGTCCGAACAAATTACCCTGAGGTGTCCAGGCCAATCGGGCAATCTGAGCGTCAATTAGTCCAGTTTCGCTTTCAATATTATCTGCGGATATTACCATCTGAAATGAGTCGAACTGTCCCTCCTCATCCCGTTCACTAAAGTACAACTGGCTATCGTTTTGCACCCAGAGATAAATCTGGCCCGGAATTATCGGATTATCATGGTCATCAGTGTTCTGGCTGTTGTCGAAAATGAAAGAAATGTTCTTACTGAGGTCTTCCGGAACCTCACCGATATCCAGAAAGCGGGGATTGACTTCGGTAACAATATCATCGGCCAATCCCGAATCGCTCAGTCGTAAGATACGCGGCTGATCAGCCACGGTTACTTGTGCGTAAGGGGTAAACAGCACATCATTCGCATCGGTACCTTCGGACAACTCTTGGCGAATCTGCAAATCCTCCAAAGCAAAATCAAACACATCCTGATAATTCAGCCTTAACAGATTTTTGTCGGTTTGCTGGGCAACGATCAGGTCGCCGTTATCATTAAACGCGATATCGCCGCTGGAGACATCGCCGGTGTTCAGTTCAAGAGCCAGAAAATCCGCCGAATTAGGTAAAGGGTTCCAGTCCAGTTTCAATAAATAAGCCTTATTTTGCCACTTGAGCGTCAGTACCAGCAAACCTTCCAGTGGATTATCGATGTCATCCTGTGCCGGCACGAACGCCATATCAGAAATCATCAATGATCCGGAAGCGTAATTGCTGTAATCGAAGAAATCTTCCACCTGGGCCTGGCCCAGACCATCCACCGTAACCTTAAGCACCCGGCCGCCTTCCTGGAAGGTTGCCACATACAGAGCGTTACCATATTCCGGCCGCCCATCCGTCCCAAACACCAAAGAAATCACCCCGTCGGCAATCTGGGAGACAAAAAGTTCAGCCACGCCGTCGGGCCCGATCCGCCAGATGTCGGAGCTGAATCCGTCACCGTTGTTAATGTTTTCGCTGACCACGTAAAGATACTGTCCAAAGGCCCCGCCGTAGCTAAAAGCCATGTCGGTTACATCAAAAAAACCGTCAACCTCTTGTTCGCCCCTTAAAACCGGCTGGCCCTGGCTGTCTTGGTAAGACGTAACAAAATCACTGATGTTGCCGTCGATATCTACCGTAAAAACCCGTCCGTCAAAATCATCTCCCAGGCTCGGCCCGAAAGTTCCCATGAACATCTGGTTGCCAAAAATCCCGGCACTGCTGACATCAAGGGCCAATGCCGAAGGATTAATATCCTCCTGGTTTTCGTTCGGCTCAAATAACTGGCTAAATACCACATCATTGGCATCTTCCTGGTTAATGCTGACCTGGGTAATGCCGCCATCGCCATTGAAATTAGGCCCCAGTTGGCTCAGATAATACACATCAAAGCCGGCCTGACCGAAATCACCATCACCGTAAACCAGAGCATTTACCTGAAAATCCCCTTCGGTTTGTGCCACGACGGTTCGCGGCAAATCGGTGTTACCCGCTGTTAAATCCTCCAGCACATCCCGCTCAATAGCCTCAAGCAGAACGGCACTTTCGGTATATCGGCTGACGGCGTATTCGCCTGGGCTGAGTTGCTCGACGATCAGCACCGTTTTGCTAACCTGCTCAGCCAGGTAGATCAGCCCATCTCCATCCACCGCAACCGCGACCAGATTCGGCTCCTGGGCAGTTAAAAGTTCAGCTGCATCAGCGATTTCATCAGCAGTTACCGCCCAAACTATCGTGCCGTCCGATTCCACCGCCAACAGATTGCCCCCACCCACTGCCGCGGCCCCACCCAGGATAACCATTGCTGTGCCATTCGGCTCCGGTTCAATCGCCAGATTCCTTACGTCGATTGGAATATTTTCGTCCAGACCAACCGCCTCGGCCAAAGCCCCGGCGGATACCAAAAACTCAGCCGATTCGTTCTCACCGGCTGCATCGCCGGTATTTTTGCGCCAAATATCATTGTCGGCAACAAAATATATTTTCCCGTCAATACCTGCTGCTATTGCGGTTATCGAGTGATCCTGCTCATCGAGCATCTCAAATTTCAAATCGATATCACCGCCCGCGCCGACGTTGAACCGGTAAAAATCCACGTCGGAACTATCGCTCAGGCTGCCCTCGACCCCCACCGCCAGTATATCTCCCGCAAATTGCGAACTCAAATCCTGAGCCTGGGCCTGGCTGTCGTTTGTTTCCTGCTCAGAGACAGTCACCTCAGCGTAATCCAGTACCGAACCGTCGCAAACCGCACTCACAGCAATAATTATTAAAAAAAAGACTCCCAGGGTGCTCCAGTTCAACATCCGCGATAAGACCGGAAAAATTCTAAGGTCCGTATTCTGGTAATCATTATAAAGATAATTTCTCATTAACAACCAACCTCCAGTGATTATCGTGGCAGCACCTGCAACAGGGTTAATCAGCCAAAACTGTTAAACCGGCACCAAGCTTTCAGCCATGCTCGAATCTGTCAGTCCGGCCGAATACCAATGATCCAGCCGAGGGCTGAAAGACTCTATCATACTATAGAATCGACCTTTACGTAAATATCCTTAAACCAATTAACATATTTATACCAATAGTAAGCACCATACAAAATTTTAATCCAAAGCTATTTCGCCGGTGGCGGGCTTATTATAAGGGATTAAAGGAAAATTATCATCAGACGATCCGCCCTGAATCCCATTTAGAATTGGTGCACCAAAGCAATTTCCAGCTTGAAAATCACACCGAGCACTGTTATTATCAGGCCGTCCGAAGCTGGATTGAGCCTCGAATTCCAGGGCCCGCCACGTATGACGGAAAAAACCAACGACAGCCAAGGCCAGGATGGCCTCGACCAAAAGTCAAAAGTTTATCAGTTTGTCGAAATGCTCTCAGAGCAGGACAAAATGCTGGTTTTGCTTCAGGTTGAGTTGTACGATAATTCCTGGCAGGCCATGCTGGATGACCTGAAAAACCGCCTGGAGGGCAAACCTTATATTTTCAAGCTGGCAAATCGGATTCAGGATGATATCGCCAGAATCGAGAAGCTGCTGACCTTTGAAAAAGATAACCAGGTAAAATTGTCGGACTTCGTAAAGCCGCCGACTTCGCAATAAAAATACTTCATTTTTAGGGAAAATCATGCCAAAAAAATTATTCTTCCGTCTGAGCCTGGCAATTGTATTGATTTCACTGATTGTGTTTAGCCCCGGCTGCCAAAACCAATCCCGCACTACCGACGCCGATTTGCTGGTTACCTCCGGCCCGGTGGGCGTCAGCGCAGAAATCCTGGCAAAAGCCGGCCTGGATTTTGTCTGGTCGGCTAATTTGCACATGGGCCGGGCTTCTGACATTAAGCAGGTTTTTTACCACAAGGCAAAATTGTATGTCTTGAACAATCGCAACGTGCTTTGGGCCCTGGACGGCCGCACCGGCGCCATCGAATGGTCCCGGGTCCTGGCGGAGTCCAATCTGCACTGCGCGCCGGTGCAATATTATCAGGACAGCCTGATTTTGCTGTTGGGCAACACTTTTATCCAAATTAACGATAAAGGGCACATCATCAAAAAACTACAGGTCAATCCCGATTACCCCGCCTCAACCTCTGCGGCACGTTCCGAGGATTATCTTTACCTGGGCAGCCTGAACAAACGTTTTTACTGCCTGAAAATCGACAACGGTATTCCCCTCTGGCAAAACCGCTGTAATCGTGAACCGGTCGGTACCATCACTTTGACCAGCGACAAAGTCTATTTCGTTACCGGTGACAATTGGCTTTACGTCTCGGCCGCCACCAAAAGAGACCTTGCCTGGAAGTTCCAGGCCGCCGGGGAACTGCCCGGGGTTATCGTTGATAACGACCAGTGTCTCCTGCCCAGTGCCGATACTGCTTTGTATTGTTTCGATCCTGAATCCGGCAAAATGCTTTGGAAACACCTGTGTGGTGGTTCGTTGTTCGAAATGCCCGTTATTACCGCGGATTCCATTTACCAGCCTGTGAGTCGTTCATCCCTGCTTTGCCTGGAACGTTACCCGGACAACGAAAACGGCTCGGTCCGCTGGACACTCGATGAAGGACTCGCCTTGCTGGCCCAGCACAACAACCTTAGCTATGTTATCACCCGCAACCAGGAAATCACCGTCATGGACAATCAACTCCAGCGACGAAAAATGTCTTTTTATCTCCCGGATGTCGATCTGTTCGCCCGCAACAACGAAGATGCCATGATTCTGCTCGCTTCTTACCACGGCAAGATCATCGCTCTGAAACCGCGGGATTTTGATCCCAACCTTATCGAGACCAAACCAATAACCACTCCCCAAGCCGATGATGCCGATACAGAAAAATCCCAGGAACCCAACCCGGACCAGGAACCATCGGAGGAACTCGAAGAATGACCATTCTTGATTGTAATATTACCATGAAGCTCATGAAGTTCATGAAGTAAGATATGATTGATACAAATATAAAAGCAGGCGGCAAAGTAGAATTCAGTGATTTGTCCAACAAAGTCATTGGTTGTGCTATTGAAGTACACAAAGCGCTGGGGCCTGGATTGCTTGAGTCTGCCTACCGTCAGTGCCTTTGTCATGAATTGAGATTAAACAATATAAATTTTCACGCGGAAAAACCTCTACCGATTAATTACAGGGGCTGCATTCTGGATTGTGGTTACAGAATTGATATACTTGTCGAAAACGAAATCATTATCGAGCTTAAAAGTGTCGAGAAGTTAAACCGAGTCCACGAGGCACAAATCCTGTATTATATGAAGCTGGCAAATATCAAACAAGGCTTTCTTGTTAATTTTAATGTTACGCTACTAAAAGATGGGCAAAAAGCTTTGTTTTATAACTTCATTTGCTTCATGCTCTTCATGGTTTTAATATCGCGTTCGTCAATAGAATAGAATATTTTTAAGATTGACGCTACTTTGACAAATTCATCGTATCAGTTGAATCATTAGAAAGGAATCTTATAAGAAAATGAGTGACCAGGTAAAAATTAAACGGGCTTTAATTTCTGTTTCCGACAAAACCGGAGTTGTCGAATTCGCTCAGGCACTGGCCGATCAGGGCGTGGAAATCATCTCCACCGGCGGCACCAGCCGTGCCTTGGCTGATGCCGGCGTCAAAGTCATCGGCATCGAAGCTGTTACCGGTTTTCCGGAAATGATGGACGGCCGCGTTAAAACCCTGCATCCCAAAATCCACGGCGGCTTGCTGGCTTTGCGCGACAAAGATACTCATGTCCAGGCCATGCAGAAAAATGACATCACCGCAATCGATCTGGTCTGCGTGAATCTTTACCCGTTCGAGCAAACCATCGCCAAACCCAACTGCTCTCTGGCCGACGCCATCGAAAACATCGACATCGGCGGGCCGAGCATGGTCCGCTCCGCCGCCAAAAACAACAAATTCGTTGCTATCGTTACCAGCCCCGATCAATACGACGCCGTCCTCGATGAAATGAAAAAAACCGGCGGCTCCACCAGTCAGGCTCTCCGCAGCGAACTGGCCCGCAAAGCTTTTGCATTGACCGCTGCTTACGACTCCGCAATCAGTGCTTACCTGGCCGCCCAAGCCGGTGATACCTTCCCCGAAAAAGTTACCCTCTCGCTCAAACGCGGCGAAGAACTCCGCTACGGCGAAAACCCCCACCAAAAAGCCGCTTTCTATCGCCTGGCCAAGCCCACCGACGAACCCTGCGTCGCTTACGCCAAACAACTCGAAGGCGGCAAGCAGATCAGCTTCAACAACCTCATGGATACCAACGCTGCGTTTGAACTGGTCAAGGAATTCGACGACCCGGCAGTCGTAGTCGTCAAGCACATGAATCCCTGCGGCACCGCAATCGATACCGATATCGTCGAAGCCTACCGCAAAGCTTACAGCTCCGATCCGACCAGTGCTTTTGGCGGCATCATTGCCATCAATCGACCCGTAACCGAGGAATTGGCCGATGCCATCTGCGAATGCTACCAACACTGGGGCAAAGATCTGGGCGCCGCGGGCTTCTTCGCCGAAGTGATTATCGCCCCATCCTTTAATCCCAAAGCTGTCGAAATCATCCGCACCCGCAAACGCTGGGGCCGCGAAGATGTTCGCCTGCTCGAAACCGGCGAAATCACCAAAGACAAAATCGACCGCAACGAATTCGACGTTCGCTGCATCGTCGGTGGTGCCCTGCTGCAGCAGCGCGACCTGGTTGGCTGGGAACCCGATCAAATCAACTCGGTCACCAAACGCCCGCCCACCGATCAGGAACTGACCGATCTGCAGGTCGCCTGGACGATTGTCAAACATGTCAAGAGCAACACCATTGTTCTGGTCAAGGATCGTGCCGTCGTTGGCGTCGGTGCCGGCCAGATGAACCGGGTCGATTCCGGCATGCTCGCCATCCGTCAGGCCGGCGAACTGGCCCAAGGCTCCGCCATGGCTTCGGACGCCTTCTTCCCCTTCCCCGACAATGTCACCCAGGCCGCCAAAGCCGGCATCGCTGCCATCGTCCAGCCCGGCGGCTCCAAACAGGACCAACTCAGCATCGACGAATGCGACAAAAACAACATAGCCATGGTCTTCACCGGCAAACGTCACTTTAAACATTAAGCGAACATTTTTACAACTGACCAATTAAAAAAAACAGCCGACAGCGTTTGTTGTCGACTGTTTTTTTTTGCTAATTACACAATCTCAAAAATCGGCTGACTGTAATGTCTTACTGAATGAATCTCATATTGCCGACATTGGGAATCACCGCCAGTCGGTTTTTGTCGTTAATCGTGTACCCACCCGGCCAATAAACAAAAAACGCCCGCCCAATCAGATAATCCCGCGGCACTACACCTGCATCATAACTCCGATCCAGCCCGACACCTTCTTCCTTCCAGAAACGTGAGTCATGACTAAGCGGACTGTTGTCCCCCATCACAAAAAATTCATCCTTGCCCAAAGTAAAGGGATAGCCCTCCGTTGCCCGACCGGGGGTCATGCCATTGGAATTTGTGTAGTGGGTATCACGGAAAAGTTTTATTTGGCTAAGAACAAACGCCCCCCCCTGCCCGCTCATGGTAATCGACCCAAAATGAAATTTATCTTCCCGATCATAACCCCATTCCGCCGGCATATCCGGCCCCATATAACGCAAAGGTTCATTATCATCCAATCGCAGTTTCAGGGCATGGTCAACATTAGCAAAACTGATCTTAACTGGTTTGCCCGGCTTAAGAGCTGTAAATTTTTCACGGGCCAGAACCTCCCGGCTAACCAACTCCGTAATTGTGCAGGTGCCGTCAAAACTGAATTCTCCCCGATAGAGCCGGTTATACTTGCCCAGGATCACCGCAAACGACCCCGAACTAGCGCCCGGCGTGAGAACACCTTTCATTTGCAAATCACTGCAGATAGATTCCGGGTCCGTACTTTTACCGTTATAGGCACAGAATCCCTGAGTAGCGTAGCGCAGTTTACCTTGAGAAAATTCAATTTCCGTCGGTTGCGCCGACCCGGAAAATTCCAACTGCCGCAAACGATTGTTTTCCGTCCATACCGAGCCATCTGCAATCGTAAATGAATCCCCCCTGTCGTTTTTAATCCTGCGACCCTGAGGTTTAGTGGATACCTGATAGTCACTATCGTAAAAAGGTATCCAGAGATATTCCTGAACTCGATCGGGCTTGCGCATTATGCGGGCAACGCTTTCACCCGGTAAGGTTTTGTATATGTCGCCATCAATTACCTCGATGGTTTCACCGGGCAAACCTATCAGTCGTTTGATGTAATTCTGGGGCGGGTCCGGCGGATTCTTAAAAACCACCACATCCCACATTTCCGGATCGGTAAACTGGTACAGATATTTCAACACCAGAATCCGGTCTCCGTGACTCGGACGATATTGATTATCGGTTTTGATATAGGTCCCACACATCGGGCAACAAGGCACGCCGCTGGCATCATAGTTTCCCGAAGGTTTGATACTGATGGGATAAGAAGGAATAGCACCTTCAGGCATACCGTAATTCTTGGACAGGAATCCATAATTAAAATCATAAGCACAATTCGGGCAGGTCAGCCGAAAATGGGCACCCCGAAGCGTGTCCGCCATGGAACCCGTGGGAATCACAAAGGCTTCGACAACAAACGCCCGAAAAACAAACGCCAGAACAAAAGCAATTATCAACGACTCAATGGTCTCCTTGAACTGAACCAGGGCACTGCGGGAATGATCTGTTCTTGTTATTTTTGGCATAATCGAAATATAATCCTTTTCTGGTCGCCCCATAAGCAATCAAAAATTAAACCGGGATTTCCTTCCCGATCAGATACCTTAACTGAAAAGGCCCTGAGCGTCAAGAACCCAAAAATGCCCTATTGACGATCAGCGTTTGGCTGCTATTATAAACTGGTCCGATAGCAGTTTTGCCCGGTTTTCATGCAAAGCAACCAAAGAGGAATTAAAATGATAAAATTAGCGTTTCCACATCTTCTCGCCTCGGTCAAACAACTTCAAGATATCGTAAATTACGAAATTGTCGGCAACGAACTCTGGCGGTTCGGACTGCTGCTGCTGGTTATTTTGGCAACCCTCATTGTCGGGAGGTTTGTCCGTTTTATTATCGACCGAACCGCACAGCGACTGGAACGCAAGGACGACATCCAGTTGCTGCAGTCGTTTTTATGCTGCGTTTCCCGGCCGATCTCGGTGGCGATTTTCGCCGGCGGACTTTATTTCAGCCGATGGTGTTTCCGGTTTGTCAGCGAAAATCAGCCCCTGGGCTTCAGCGCTCAGACCAATGAAACCTGGATTAAGATCAGCCACGCCGTAGTCGCCATCGCCATCGCCTATTTCATCTACCGCCTGGTGGATATCATCGAATTTTACCTCAAACGTCTGACCGGCCGCACCGATACCAAACTCGACGATATGCTGGTTCCCGTAATCCGCAAAACCCTGCGAATTTTCATCGCCGCCATTTCGGCTTTGTTTATCGCCGATAATATTCTGGAAATGCAACTGGGCACCGTCCTGGCCGCTGCCGGGGTTGGCGGCCTGGCCATTGCCCTGGCCGCCCAGGAAACCATCGCTAATTTCTTCGGCTCAATTAATATTTTTGCCGATCGACCCTTTCAGGTCGGCGACCGCATCCGCGTAGGCGGCTTCGACGGGCCGGTCGAGGAAGTGGGCTTTCGCAGCACCCGCATCCGCACTCTCGACGGACACCTGATAACCGCTCCCAACAGCAAGGTCGTCAATGAAATGGTGGAAAACATCAGCAAACGACCCTTCATTAAACGCCTCACCAACATTAGCGTTACTTACGACACCCCACCTGACAAAGTCGAAAAGGCTCTGCAAATCATCAAAGACATCCTGGCCGACACCGAACAGGTCAACCGTGATCCCGACCTCGTTCCCAGAGTTTATTTCTCCGACTTTCAGAGTTTTTATCTGAATATCCTGGTTATCTACTGGGTCAAACCGCCCGATTACTGGCTTTTTCAGGAAGTTAACGAAAAAGTAAACCTGCGGATCATGCGGGCCTTCGAGTCCGAAGGCATTGAGTTCGCCTTCCCCACCCAGACACTTTATCTGAAAAAGGATCAGTAACGTCAGCGCTGTCAGCATACCTGATTAGCAACCTTACTATTTAAAGGAAAAATCAGTGAAATACTCAATTGGTCTGGACTATGGCACAAATTCGGTACGTTGTTTAATAGTGGATGTCGAGACGGGGCAGGAATTGGCCACTTCCGTTTTCGAGTTTGAAACCGGCCAGGCCGGCATCGTGCTCGATCCCGCCGACCACAACCTGGCCCGGCAGCATCCGGCCGATTACCTCAAAGGCCTGGAAGTCACCGTCAAAGCGGTGGTAAACCAGGCACAAAATAATTCCCCCAATTTCAGCCCGGATGATATCATCGGCATTGGCGTGGACGCCACCGGCTCGACACCTATCCCCGTCGATAAAACCGGAACACCGCTGGCTTTGCTGGACGAGTTCAAGGATAATCCCAACGCCATGGCCTGGCTTTGGAAAGACCACACCAGCTTTGCCGAAGCGGACGAGATAACCCAACTGGCGGCCCGGGAACATCCGGAATACCTAGCCAAGTGCGGCGGCACCTATTCTTCCGAATGGCTCTTCAGCAAAATCTTACACTGCCTACGCGTCGATCCGAAAGTTTTTGACGCTGCCTTTACCTGGGTTGAACATTGCGACTGGATGACCGCTGTTTTAACGGGCACCGATCAGCCCCACCAAATTAAGCGCTGTCGCTGTGCCGCCGGACACAAGGCAATGTTCAACAGCAACTGGGGTGGAAATCCCGCCCGCGATTTCCTGACCAAGCTCGATCCCAAATTGGAACCGTTCTATAAAACGCTCAGCAGAGATACTTTTCCTATCGATACCAAAGCCGGCGAACTTACCCAGACCTGGTCCGATAAACTGGGATTGCCCGCCGGTATTCCTGTCGCTATGAGTGCTTTTGACGCTCACCTGGGCGCTGTCGGCTCCGGTATCGCACCCGGTAAGATGGTTCAAATCATCGGCACCAGTTCCTGCCATATGGTAGTGTTCCCCAACGATACCGACCTGCCGGACATTCTGGGAATTTGCGGAATCGTTGATGGTTCAATTTTACCCGGCCACTTCGGCATTGAGTCAGGCCAATCTGCCACCGGCGACATCTTCAACTGGTTTGTAAATTACATCCAGCCCGGCGGGCCCCAGGCCGGCACTCACGAATCCCTCACCGAAAAAGCCGCCCAACTGAAACCGGGCCAATCAGGTCTGCTGGGGCTGGACTGGAACAACGGCAACCGCTCGATTTTGGCCGACCAGCGCTTAACCGGCTTATTAATCGGTCAAACCCTGCATACCCGCCCCGAAGAAATCTACCGTGCTTTAATTGAAGCAACAGTTTTTGGAACTTTGACAATTATCAAACGTCTTGAAGAATACGGCATCTCGGTCCATGAAATCATTAACTGTGGCGGCATCACCGAAAAAAATGCCCTGCTGATGCAGATCTATGCCGACGTAACCGGTCGCGAGATGAAAATTTCCCGTTCGTCCCAAACTTGCGCCCTCGGCGGAGCCATTGCCGGAGCGGTTGTAGCCAGCAAAAATGCCGGTGGCTACGACACCGTTAACAATGCTCAACAAGCCATGTGCGCCGTTCGGGACATCTCTTACCAGCCCATTGCCGAAAACCATAAAATTTATCAGCAACTTTATGGATTATACAAACAACTCCATGACAGCTTCGGCCTGGCCGACCACCAATCCTCACTGGGAAATGTAATGAAACAACTGCTGGATATTAAAGCCGCTGTGTAGGTGAACTTTCGGTTTTTAGACGGAATATTTTAGAGAGACATCCTGACCGGCAGCTTTTTACCTGACCGGGAATAAGCGAATCATAATTACTCCACGACGCGACACTTTGCCTTCATATTGATCGGTGAATTCCCCAATATCTTTTTGCCGCCAAAGGTCTCTCACCCGGTATTTCCCTTTGATTCCCAGATCGGACCATTTAATCGACATCTTCCGGTCAAGCTCATCGTTATTAAACAATCCCACCGCCTTAGAGCCGTCTTCCATGTCTTTAGCCAGAATTAACTCCTCATCGGTCTGTGTTATGATTCGCCCCTGTTGGCCCAGCGAATCCTGGTCCACCTCGATAACCTCCGCATTGCAGAGAACATTCAGGGTAAATTCGTCCAGCTTGGTCATCTCCCCGGAATAAATCAGCGGTGCCGCCATCAGCGACCACATCGACATATAAGCATACTGTTCGTTGGGGCTCAAAGTAGTGAGTTGACCTTCGCCCATCTGGTGAGCATCGCCCACCCATCCGATAAGAATGTAATCGGGATCGTTCCATCGACCCGGCTGGGCATATTCGTAGTGCCGGGCATTGCTCAAACCAATCTGCATAAAACTCGGAGACAATCCCAGATCGCCCGTGGTACGCCAGCAATGACCGCCAACCTGACCACCCCATTTCCAAACCTCTCCCATACCATACTGACACAGGTTCAATACCACATCACGATCGAGAGTCTTTAAAATGTCGCCCATCTGCTGATATGGCTTCTGAAGCTCCGCCAGGCTCCTGTCTTTGGCGATTTGACCATAAGAACACCAGTCATATTTCAAAAAATCGAAACCCCACTCGGCGAACTTCCAGGCGTCATCTTTCTCATGCTGATAACTTCCAACATAACCGGCACAGGTCCAGGGGCCCGGCGAAATGTAAATCCCCGCCCGCAAGCCCTTGCTGTGGATGTAGTCCGTCATCGCCTTCATGTCCGGGAACTTGGCATTGGTCAATACCGCCCCGTTTTCATCACGATAAGGTTCATCCTGTTTCTTTTTCATCCAGCAGTCATCAATATTGACATACATATAACCGAAATCAGCCATCCCCGATTCCACCATCGCGTCAGCGGCCTCACGCATATTTTGATCGGTTACCCGATTATAATGTATGTACCAACTGTTCCAACCCATCGGCGGAGTCAACGCCAAAGTATCACCAACAACTATCGTAAAAGCCCTCTCTGCCGAACCGTGGCCATTGCTCGCTTTTAAGCTAAGCACATATTCACCGCTTTGCCCGGGTACGTTACCGGTGATAATACCGCTTTGAGAATCAAGCTTAAGACCTTCCGGTAGGTTCGACACTGCAAAGGTCATCGGACGCTTGCCCGTTGCCGGGATGCGATAAATAAAAGGCCGGCCGGGGCGCACACCAAAAACTTTTGGCCCGTTGATCCTGGGCTCAGGACCGGGACTGGGCGTTAGAATAACCGCTTTTTCCTTCGGTCGATCCATCGCTTTTGGCTGAGCTCCGACAACCTCGAATTTCGCCTGGGCCCAGTCGGCATGATCGTAATTAATCCCATCCCCGGCTGAGTTCACCAACAGGATCAGCGTCTTAACACCGGACAAATCAACATCAACCTTCTGCGCCGCCTCACCGGCTTTCATAATCCCACTGTCAAACAGTTCCCGGTCGTCACCAAACACTTTGAACGTAATACTGCCGATGTTACCGTCCACTTCGTCATCGACTCCCACATATGCAGAAAACCTTTTCGCCGCCCTCTTCAGATCGATATACATCACACTGTTTGCGTGAGTGCCTACCCCTTCTGTGAACTTTTTCCCACCGATTGATAATTCTTGGTTCTGAACCGATTTGCCGACAACCGCTTTTCCCCAGCCCGAACTCATCTTCGCTACTTCCAGTGAACTAAGCCACACTGTTTCCGACTGGGCCGCCGCAACCTTTGCTGCTTGAGAATCCGCACAACCTGCCGGCAAAAGAACCGCGACCACCAATATTACAACGCCTCTGACATAATATCCGCCTGGTTTAAAACTCATGACATGCTTCCCTTTCGTTATACATTCATCCCTTTCCTTATATTGGAGCAAATGAACTGCTTGGCCTCAAACATTATATTCGATCAGACACCGCCTTTAATAGCCCAAAATCTGACGCCCCACCCCCCTCCACACATCTGTAAATCCCGCTATAACAAGCAATTATCCCATCACCTTTCCGGATTGACCTCAACTAATTCCAAATTTCAACGATTTTTTCTAATTCACGCTTCCTATATCACCTGTTTCACTCCGATTTCGCCCCCAAATACTAATAAACTTCGCTGCTTTTCTCGCAAAACACTGCGTTTGGCCGATAGTGAATAAAATGTTAAATTTTTAACCTGCCATTGGTTAACACACCACATTTAGGAGACCTGACAATGCAAAAGCTTATTCTGCAAACACTTATAACTGCCGTCCTGCTCTGTGCCCTGCTGACCACTCCCTTGCTCGCCGACGAAAACAACAAAAATCCCGATGAGTTCCCCAAACTCGACGACGTTCTCAAGGATTACACCAAAGTCGTTTCCACCGCCGACGGCGAAAAAAGCTTGTACACCATCTGGAAACGCGAAAAAGATGGCCAAATGCTCGCCGCCCTGCCCGCCGATTACGAAGGAAAAAAATACTTCTTCGCCATGACCGTCGCCAGTGGCGAAAGCTTCGCCGGACTGCAATCCGGGGACATGTATGTTTACTGGAAACGTTATGACAAAAACCTTGCCCTGGTTACTCCAAACATCAGCATCCGGTCAGACGGCGACCAGGAATCAAAAAATTCCATCAAAAGGCTCTTCACCGACCGCGTCATCCTCGATATCCCCATCGTTACCATGGATGGCGCCTCCCCGGTAATCGACATGGACAACCTGCTCGTCGGCCAAGCCGGCAAATTCTTCGGTAGCAGCAGATTCATGGATGGCGGTATTAAGATTAAAAATCCAAATTTATGCAAAATCGCCAAAGCCAAAGCTTTCCCCCAGAACGTCGAATTAGCTTTTGAGGTTCCCTCCGGCAACGGTCAGCTCAAAACCATTCACTATTCCATCAGCGAAATCCCCGACAGCACCGGCTACAAAACCCGTAAAGCCGATGACCGAATCGGATTTTTCACCACCACCTACAGCGATTACGGAATCTTCAAAGAAGACAAAACCAAAATCCGCTTCGTCAATCGCTGGAACCTCGAAAAAGCCGATCCCGACCTCGAATTAAGCCCACCAAAAAATCCCATCGTTTTCTATATCGAACACACCACCCCCGTTCGTTACCGCCGCTGGGTTCGACAAGGTGTACTGTATTGGAACCAGGCATTCGAAAAAGTCGGCATCTCCAACGCTATCGAAGTTCATTACCAGGACAAAAGCTCCGGCGCCCACATGGATAAAGACCCCGAGGACGTCCGCTACAATTTCATCCGCTGGCTTAGCAACAATTTCGGCCTGGCCATCGGCCCCAGCCGCGTACATCCCCTCACCGGACAAATCCTCGACGCCGACGTAATCCTCACCGACGGCTGGATTCGACACTTCTGGCGACAATATCACCAGGTCATGCCCGAAATCGTCATGGAAGGCTTCTCTCCCGAAACCCTCGCCTGGCTCGCCCAAAATCCCCAATGGGACCCACGCATCGCCCTGGCACCTCCCAGCGAACGCCAACGTCTCGCTGCCGAAATCGCCCAAACCGCTTCACTGCCCTACGCCGGACATCCCATGCTCAATGCCGACCCGACCATGATCGGCGACGACGAATACGACGGCCTGGCTAATCGCTCCAGCCAGATCAACGGCATGTGCACCCTCTCCCGCGGCAAAGCTTTCGACGTCGCAATTTTCCGCATGAACTACGAATTAGCCAACACCGATGACGACGACAAAGATGACAATAACAGCGAAGATTCCGAAGATGAAAAACCAGAGAAAAAAGAACCTCTCATCGACGGCATCCCCGAATCCTTCATCGGTCCCCAGCTCGCCGAACTTGCCTGTCACGAAGTCGGACACACCCTCGGCCTGCGACACAACTTCAAAGCCTCCAGCCTTTACACACTCGCCGAAATCAACAGCGAGGAATTCAAAGGAAAAAAACCTCTCGCCGGCTCCGTAATGGATTACATGGCCACCAACATGAATTTCGAAGACGGACAAATCCAGGGTGATTACACTATGATTGGCGTCGGGCCCTACGACATGTGGGCCATCGAATATGGCTATTCCCAAAACGAAAAAGACCTTCCCGAAATCCTCAGCCGCGTCGCCGAACCCGAACTGGTCTATGGCACCGACGAAGACACCTTTGGCCCTGATCCCCTCGCCCGCCGCTACGATTTCGCCAAGGACCCCCTCGAATACGCCAAAAAACAGGTTCGCCTCGCCAAATATCACCGTGAAAAAATAATCGACAAATTCGTCAAAGAGGGCGACTCCTGGTCCAAAGCCCGCAAAGGTTACGAAATGACCCTCGCCATGCAGTTACGTGCCGTCAGCATAATGGCCAACTGGATCGGCGGCGACTTCATAAACCGCGACCACAAAGGCGACAAAAACGCCCGCCTACCCATCCAACCCGTTCCCGCCGAGCAACAACGCGCCGCTCTCGATTTCGTCATCCAGAACACTTTCATCGACGACGCCTTCGGACTCAACTCCGATCTGCTCAAACGCATGACCGTCGCCAAATGGTGGGATGACCCCTCCTCCGCAATGAGCGACCCCACCTGGCCCGTTCACGATTCCATCATGGCCATCCAGACTTCCACCTTGACCATGATTATGAATCCCACCACCCTGCGCCGGGTTTACGACAACGAATTCCTCATCGAACCGGACCAGGACGCCCTGACTCTGCCCGAACTGCTCAGCAAACTCGACCAGGCCATCTGGACCGAACTCAATAACATTTCAAACCAGAAATACTCGGATCGCCAACCGCTCATCTCCAGCCTCCGCCGAAACCTCCAACGCCAGTACCTCGAACGCACCATCCGCCTCGCCAACCACGGCTTCGGATACTCCGCCGCCGGAAAACCAATCTCAAATCTGGCCATGATGCAACTGCAGAAAAACCAGGAACTCGTCGATACCGTTCTGAAAAAACACCAAAAAAATCTGGACGCTTACTCCCTCGCCCACCTCCAGGACACCTCACGACGCATCCAGAAAGCTCTCGATGCTCAATACACCGTCAATACGCTTTAAAATGCAACCATAATAAAAAATCCGGCTGCCCATCAATGGCTCAGTCGGGTTTTTTATTTCGGCAAATCAGCTCAATCAGCACATTAAGGCAACCTCTAAAAATTACCCTTTCAGATCCCAACCGTAAGGAAGGGGATCAAAAACATCGGCTTTTTGTTCAATAATTGAATTTTTAGAAGTTCCTTTAATTACTCAAACTATCTAACGCTGACCGTCTGAAAAAATCCTGCCCCACGCGACGTCTTCCTGCTATTGTTATTCTTCCACTTCTTCTTCCACTGCCTCTTTCGCTTCTTCCACAGCCTCTTCCGCAACCTTGCCGGCTTCCTTAGCGGTCTCATCAGCTTTCTTTTCCAGCTCTGTCGTAACCGGCACCTTCGGCTTTTTTTCTTCTTTCTTGCACCCACCCAACGACAGACCCAGAGACATCAACACCACCAAAATCGTTACTAATTTCTTCATGGCTCGTTTCCTTTCAAAAAACCATTAAACGTTTGTCTTGTGCCAATAATACACATTACCGAATATTCACGATAGGACTTTAAGAATTGCCCGCTACGATATTCCCATCGAAATAACGCCTCGAACATTACCTGCTAATCATATACCCATCCCCAACCCCCGTCAAGTAATAGTTTTTTCTTTCTCATTACTAAAAAACACTGCGATAAAGCGATTTTTTCCCTAAAAAAGACGCCTGCGTCAAAAGTCGTTCGCCACAAAAACCATTATAATATATTGTAAATTAAGGTATTTATGGCAATTTTAGGGTT
>JAFGSR010000245.1 GCA_016934515.1 Sedimentisphaerales bacterium | reverse complement strand
CGCATCGGTTGTATCAATATCAACCGCACCAACCCCGCTGTTCAAAGCCGCTCCGACAGTTACCGCATCCTGGTGGTTGATCGTCAGATTTCCGCCACCGGTTGCAACAGATCCCCCCGTATTGTCAAAGCCATCCCCACTGCTGCTAAACGTGCCACCGTTTGTGTCAATTGCGGCGTTTATATCTACATCGCCGGCATTAGTATCCAAATCGTGGCCGGATTGTGCTCCATCGTTGGCAATCAACTGCACATTCAGCACGCCGCTCGTGGATGTGATTCCGGCATTCAACTCGATATCATTAGCCGCTCGAAGGGTTAAGGTTGCGCCGCCTCCGCCGGTTTTGTTAATCGGAGCGTCCGCATTTTGTACGATATCGCCCGCTTCCGTCCCCGCAGCCCAATCCGTAGAAATTAAAACTCCAACGCCCGCATCCAGAGCCGTATTAATCGCCGCCGCATCCACCGTGGAACCGTCCTGATCCGCCGTAAAATTAGGCGTCAAACCATCCAGAAGTCCCGCTCCATTCTGAATCGTAACATTCGAAGGGTCCAGCAACCACAACCCACCATTATCTGACGATGCACTGGCATCTACATTGCCGGACACCTGCAAATAATTTTTACCCGAAGTTTCTACAAAACCTCCGTTGCCGCCCCGGCTTCCTCCCCGGGCCGTAATCGTACCGTAAAACCGCGTCGATTCCTCCGACCAGACCGTGATTCTGCCGCCGTCACCCTCCCCGATTCCATCCGCATGAATTTCCGCTTCGCTGCCTATAAAAGTCCCCGAGGCCTTACGCAGAAAATTATCTTCGCCTTTAGCTCCCCCGATTACCACTTCGCCTCCGTCAGCCGCTCCCGATGCATCAATCGTTCCCGTAACCGAAACCCGATCACCCAGCAGTTCAACATTTCCACCTTGCCCGCCCCCGCTCGCATTACTGACATCAATCCTGCCTTCGTTGGCCACCAGACCGTTGCCGCTCAACGTTACCTTTCCACCCGAACTCTTCAACGTTCCTCGGTTAATCAGTGCCAGCGAAAACACATCACCGCTGGAAAAAATAATTTCGTCCGCCTCCACGACACCTTCGTTTACAACACCTTCAGCGTCTGTGTGTTCCGATGAGTTTGTCGAGTTGTTGCCGGAAACACCCGTAGCCGCATTCAGATTGTCTGCCCGAACCATCAGGCTGTTACCGTTTTCCGCCAGATAAACGTTTTCACCGGAGGTCAGCGTTACCAGACCCTTCTCCGACACTATCGAACCGTAATTGAAAATCTCTTTCCCGATTAAATGAATCCCCTCGCTTCCGCGCAGCGTCCCCAGATTATTAATACTCCCGTCCGAAGTAATAAATTCATCATGTTGGCTCAGAAAATCTTCGTTGCTGATAAAACCCGCTGCCGCCAAAAACCGACCTGCATCTATCACCGAATTCTCACCGAAGGTTATCCCCGCCGGATTGACAAAATAAACTATCCCATTGGCCTCAAGCGTCCCGTTGATAAATGATGGAGCTACAGAATTGATACGATTCAACACCCGACTGCTCGCGCTGGGCTGGATAAATTGCACCACCGATTCACTCGGCACGTCAAAACGGTGATAATTAATTATAGCATTATTCGTAGGCCGAATCGTCGTCAGGTTATCAGAAAAATCAAACCCGGCCGAACCCGAAACCACCTCATCCACCTGAATAGTACCGTTACCGTTTGATCGGTCTCTCCCCTGCACGCTCGCGCCAATCATCAGCATCCCGAGCGTCAGAAATATAAACTTTTTGAGGTTCCTGTTCATACCTTCCTTTTATCTTAACTAAAAGATTATCGATAATGACATATGCACCCTGCAGTTGCCCACCGATACATCGTCTTCACCGTTGGTTGCTGATTTCAGAGGCCATCCCCAATCCGTCCGTATTTTCATGTTGTTACGCAACGAAAACTCAAACCCTAAACCTGAACTGATCAACGTTGAATTGTCTTCGAAATTAAGTTTGTCATTTTTACTTGTTTGACCGGCATCAAAAAAAGTCCGAAAGACCAGATCCCAGTCCGGACGCCCCAGTTCATGTTCTGGTTGAAATCGAAATGGCTTACCAAAAACACTCCCCGGCTCGGAATTCGGCTTCAAACTCCGCGGCCAGTGATAACGATACTCCACCGTTCCCATCAACGCGTTATCACCCGACGCAAACGATTCCGGGTAGCCGCGTATGGTGTAAAACCCACCCAGAGTTTGCAGGTAATTCGCAGGCACTCTACGGTTGTTTGGGGTAACCTGTCCACGCACCGAAGTAAACAATTCATGCGCCAAAGTGGAATGATGCTCTGGCTCTTTCCATTTCTTATCCAGAATCGGCTCCAGAAAAAACGAAGTATTTAAAGCACACCGCAACGTCATCCATCTGCGATCCGTATTCACCCGCCCCAGGCGATCCAATGCCAAAAGACCCTCGTTATCCGTATTCGCCACTTCCGGCAGATTGAATTCTGCAATTAACGAACCATTGACATTGACTTTTTCCGTCTGTTGCGACGCACGCAAACCAAAGTACGGCAACAGGAAACTCGACTCACCTTCCAAACCGCTTAGCTCGTTGTCCACCTTAACTCGGCTGTGCTGAATACCCGTTACCGCATCGACAAAAAACGCATCATGCTGAAAAAAGTTCCACGCCAACTCCCCGCCCACACTGTAACTCTCGCCGCGAAACTTCTGACCGGACAAACCAACTTCCGCCGCTTCATATTCCCGCCAAGAGCCAAAAACCTTCGCCCTCACTCGGGATCCTTCCCCCCAGGTCCACCCTTTGCTGCTTTTTTCCACTGAATTCTGTTTAGCCGAATTCCAATCTGCTGGCCCCTTATCACCCAGCGGGAATTCATAACCGCCGCTGACTCCATGCACCGAATCAAAATCCCCGGTGATATAATCCAAATACAGAATATCATCTCTCCGGGTAAGATTATGATGAATCATACCAAACTGCTGACGACAGCTACTGGTCTGCTCCGTACCCGTATTGCTGATCTGGGTGTAAAAGAACGGCTGCTTACTCTCGGAAACCAGATAATCCAGCGTTAATTCCCCGTCCTCCGGTCCTGGTGCCAACGCCGCATCCACCTGACGACCCGGATGACGATTCAAATAAGTAATATATCGATCCAACGAATTCAACCGAACAAGTCCACCCGGCTGAATCGCCGACTGCTTCTGAATCCGCTCGTAAACCGGATCACGTTCGTAAATCAGATCATTCGCTTTAGCACTGCCCAGATCGTTAAATTTGTTTTGAATCTTTGCCGCTGTTGGTATAACCCGAACCTGCGCCACCCTGCCCTCGACGATGTCGATCGTAAGTAATCCGTCACTGCCAGGTTCTCTCAAATGCTCAATTGCACTTCGTGTAACATTAACTCGCACCGCCGCTATCTTGTTTTTTTGATAAGTCCTGGTAATGGCATTCAGTATGGATTTTAATGCCGAACTGTGAAACAGGTATCCGGACTCTGGTTGATCTTCTGACGTGGATTCATTAACTTCTCTTAATCGAACGGTTACCACCGGATCATGGTCTTGAACAGCACGATACGCATTTCCCACCGCAGCCATCTCGACTGGAACATTCAGCAGTTCTTCCTTGGTTAAACTCAGACCATTCACACCTTTAAAGTCGAATTTCCTGACCCGCCCGATAATGAAGTCCTGTTCATTTACTGTCTTTGCAGAATCTGCCTTCACCGAATCCGTCATCGCAGAATCTGCCTGGTTTTGAGGATTGGTGTTTGACAAATTTTCCGTTGCAACGGTTGACGAGGTGCCCTGAATGCTTCCCAAGGCTAATATTATGAACAAGCAGCAAACATAGAGCAACCGATCAAATAGAATCGACCTATAACCCCCCCGGAACTTATGGGTTTTATTTAATTGCATTCTGTAAAATATCCGCCGGTTTATGTTTGGGTCCGCTCAGGTTCACATTGAGTTAAACTATTTTATCTGTTGATGTTATCGAACTTTTGGGCAAGAATAATCGACTGATAAACAAGGGAATATTGGCTTTGAACAATAATATTGAAAAGGTATTTTTCCCCCGAAAAACAGCAGCTTTATCAATACTGATAAAGCGGTTGAAAAATAGCAATTCCAAATCACCTGCAAGCTGATCCTGATTGGTTCACGCAAAAAAATTATTCGTGACGCAGGTATTAAAATTTATCGGACCACTCTGCAAGATATGTTTTCGCTTTTAACCGGACCCCCCTGTACGCTCCACTCCGTGTTGTCACTGATTCCGACGGGTGGCACCGACAAGTACTCTTGCCGGTGGTCAACGGGTACCATGCTCAAGTACTCTTGAGCATGGTTTCACTATACCTGAAATGGGTATCTTGAAAATTCGTCATCCGAATTTCCGTTCCGAACTCTCCGCTTCTCTACGTGTCGTCATTCGAACTTCGGGTTCCCGCCGCGACGTGTCGCAGACGCGGCGGATTGTCATTCAGGGCCTTAATTCATTCGACGGTAATGATAGAGGTATCTTCCAGCCAATGCAATGCCATGCGTGCCAAATCTAATAAGTCCACCACACAATCGCCATTGTTGTCACCGATGGGTTGCTGTCCCGGCTCACAGTCAATAATGCCCACAAATTTCCATAGATCATTCAGATAGCCCGTATTGTGTTCGGTACCGTCGTAGCCGACTCCGCCAAACAGCCACATATTTCCTTCGCCGTCCAGCCAGGAAACACCATAATACCTTGCTCCGGGCAGATTCGCAGGATCCGCTACTCCCTTGGTGCCGTACACCCCCAGTTGATCTATCGCACTTGAACCGGTTACCCACGTCCAATTGGTCCCGTCAAACTTCCACATATCACTCAGAGTCCCCACCGGACTGCCGGTATTGAAGATATAATATCCTCCAAAAATCCATAAGTTGTCCTGCGCATCAATCCAGGACAATCCGCCCAACCTGGATCCAGGCATATTGGTCGGGGTGGCGACGCCTTTCGTGCCGTACACGCCCAGTTGGTTCGGCGTATTTGATCCACTGACCCAGGTCCAGTTGGCACCATCAAATTTCCATAAATCATTCATCACCAACCTATTGCTGGCTGGTTTTGTTATACCCCCGAAAAGCCAAAAGTTGCCGGCGGCATCGGTCCAGGAAATGCTGGAACTGCGCGAACCGGGTACATTTGCCGGATTTGCCATGCCCTGGGTGCCATATACCCCCGTCTGATTTATCGTATTTGACCCGCTGACCCAGGTCCAGTTGGTACCATCAAATTTCCATAAGTCATTGATTTCTCCCTCGCTGCCCAAGGCATCCCAGGCTTTACCGCCGAAAAGCCATAAATTTCCGGATGCATCGACCCAGGAAACACTGCTCCATCTGGCTCCGGGTACATTAGCGGAGTTGGCTACGCCTTTAGTTCCATATACCCCAATTTGGTTAATAGTATTGGCGCCGCTGATCCAGGTCCAGTTGGTTCCGTCAAATTTCCATAAATCGTTGAGACTGGCCTCAGCACCGTTCTTGTCAAAGCCGGTTCCACCAAAGAGCCAAAAGTTCCCAACCGCATCCGTCCAGGAAATACTGAGACTGCGCGATCCCGGTACATTGGCCGGGTTCGCCACGCCTTTGGTGCCATACGCTCCACTTTGACTCACAATTTTCGCGCCGCTGACCCAGGTCCAGTTAGTTCCGTCAAATTTCCATAAGTCGTTGAGCCTGCCGTAACTGCCGTTGCTGTCTTTGCCGTACCCGCCAAACAGCCAAAGATTGCCATCGGCATCCATCCAAGAATTTCTGCCGGCTACCCGTGCCCCAGGAACATTGCTCGGGGCGGCGACACCTTTCGTGCCATACACACCGGTCTGCGATCTTAGATTCGAACCGCTCACCCAGACGGCCCCTTCCAGAACAGCCGACGGCAAACAGAAACCCACAATCGAAAGAATTGCGACAAAAAAATAACTAACGTAAGCTTTATAAGAATTGTACATCACGTTTTCCTCCTGTTTGAAAAGGCAACATAATCGTAAAGATTTCCCATGTGGAAACTAACAACTTCTCCGCTGCCGAACCGCATACCATTTTCTTTTTCGACAACAAAAAGCACAGCGCAGAAAAATACCACATCTCTCTCGCTGGATTACAGTTCATATCGTTCGAAAATCTTTAAAATAGATCAGGTATATATCGATAGCGCCTCTAACGCCTGATTGAACGAAGCCTTTGTCCAATTCCTAAGGTTTCCACAAAACCAAACATCTATTCTAACAATTATCGGACCTGCCGTCAAGAAGAAAAACAATCCCTCCCCACCTTTATATATCCTTTTATGACAAGCGTTTAACGATAATCAACCTCCTGCTGTCGCCCAAAAAACGGTGCCCTGAAGCAACTGTGCCGGTTGGCGGTTGTTCGCGGATAACTGGTGCATAATCCATTCAGATATGTTCGCAAACCCAAGCTACCCAAAAAGGCTATTCTTCCCTTTGCCGATAAGCAGTGTAACCCGTGAACAACTTCAGATATTAATTCTAGAATGTTATCTCGATAGCGGGTGTCAGCAAGGGCAAGTTCTGAATAAAAGCAAAATAGAACCTGCTGTTGCAGGTTTCTGCTGCAGATTCAATGGGGTGGATTAACTCATACGACCCTAACCGGCAAGATTGGCTCTGTTCTCATATACTGAGATCGTGCAAAAATGACTTGCATAAGCTATGCAAATCTGGTATAATATATAAGCATGTTCTGCAGCGGGATTGGCAGGCTTATTCGGCAAATCTAAAATTAGTTTTCTGAAAAATCAATTATTGATTGGAGGGTAAGGCGATGAAACGTACTATTCTTTGGTGGTGGATTGTCTGGATGATGGCAATAATTATGACGAATTCGTCAGCGTGGGCGCGAACGGAACTGTTTGTCTCCACGGATGTACCCAAAACGATTCCGGACCAGGGGCGGGCGTTTTCGGGGGTGGAGGTGGGGGAGATGGAGCCTTACTTGGTTGAGGTGGAGCTGACAGTGTGGATCGAGCACACGTACGTGTCGGACCTGCTGGGGTACCTGGTGAGTCCGTCAGGGACGATCGTGACGTTGTTCTCACGCGTGGGAGGGCCGGGCGACGACTTTGTGGAGACGAGGTTTTCGGATGCGGCGGAGGTGTACATCGGAGATGGTACGCCGTCGTTTGAGGGAGTGTACCGGCCGGAGGGGAGCCTGGGGAATTTCATCGGGGAGAATCCCAACGGGGTATGGCGTCTGCGGCTGGAGGACACTCAGCCCGCGGATGAAGGGCAGTTGCTGGGATGGGACCTGAAGATAATCGCCGGAGATGTCGTCGCACGGGAGGAACTTACCCTAAGCGAGAGCAGTTACTCTGTGCACGGCCTGGACATCAGCGGGTTGCAGGTGGCGTGGAGGGAAGTAATCACGGGTGGAGGGATGGTGATCGTGTTCGATGGAAAAACGGGTGGGCGCGTGGAGCTCGTTGGAGATCCGACGTTCAATGAGTCACCCTCGATTGACGGGCGTCGCGTCGCGTGGGAGGGGACGTACTGGGAGCCGGAGACAGACGGGGAGATTATGGTGCAGGATTTGCGGACTGCAGAGCGTGTGCGGGTGACCGAGAACGAGACAGAGGACGTGAGCCCGCAGGTTTCGGGGCGATATGTGGTGTGGGGGCACGAGGACGATCCAAACGACTGGGACATTTACGTGTTCGATTGGGATACGGGGCAGACGTGGGGATTGACGGATGACGGGGATATCAATGGGTGGCCGTTGATTGAGGGGCCTTACGTGGCGTGGGAACACTATAAGCTGCCGTTTGTCAGCAGCGACCTGATGGTGTACGATTTTACTACAGGCCAGACGGTGAACGTGACGCAGCACGGTCCGGGCGAACAGGTGCTTGGGTACGACCTTCACGGGCGGTACGCGGCGTACGTGGCCTGGGTATCCGGGATCCAAACGTTGTTCCTGTACGACATTCTTACGGGAGCGTTGGTCCAGGTGGCAGCGGGCGTAGGTTCGCCCGGGCCGTACATGGCGGGTCGGTACGTGGCGTACAGTATCCACGACGGGAATGACTGGGAGGTACGTTTGTATGACATCGAGGCGCAGCAGGTAATTGCGGTAACGGAGAATGACACGTTTGACGCCGTGCGGGATGCGGGGCCGGGAATGATGGTGTGGGAAATATTCGTGGGGGGCGATGACAACCTCGTTCTGTATGATATCGGGCAGAGGGCGGTGGTGTACGTAACGGCGGAAGGAGACGACGATGGAAATCCGGCGGTAGGTGGGGGGACGATGGCATGGCGCCGGGGAGACGATTATGTGAGTTATTTTGACACGAAGTACCTAAGGACGATCGTATGCACCGGGCAGATGCCTGGTGATGCCAACCGGGATTGCAAAGTTGATCTCTTTGACTTTGCCCTGATGGCATCCGACTGGCTCAATTGCCATCGCTGGCCGGAAATCACGTGTGAATAAATCCTTTACCAACGCACGTATTAGTTCTCTTCGTCTATATGTGAGGCCATATTTCTTGGTCGCCCAAAACCGCTCCGCTTCATCACGCCAATACCCTTCACATAAAAAACAATTTCAATAACACCGTAATAGATTGCAAGCCCTTGATAAACAGGGTTTTATATCAAGTCATGCATGCGTCTTCGTCCCGATTTATCAGGATTATCCTGTCTAAAAAATTTCTTTTTCAACCAATTTTTGCGATGAGAAACTCGTAAATCGTATGACTTAATAGCTGGATTAGCCCCTTTTTACTTGACCTGGCGGGATACTTTGTGGTACAATCAACCATTAGTTTGGCTCATCAAAAAACATGGTTTTCTTCAGAGTTTCTGACAAAGCGAGGAATGGATATCCATTATTATCTTCCAGGGTGTATTCCTTCGTAACAAAACAAAAGTAATCCGTTACAAATACCGTGCTAAATGACACTACACAAGATTACCTTTTGCAGAACCGTATATTATTAAATTAAGGTTTAAGTATTGGAGGTTCAAATGATGGAAACGAAAAACTCAAGAACAAAAGTATTGCTACTCCTGCTGGTTGGGGGATTGCTGTTGATATTTTGTCCTGTCTTATTAGCAGGCGATCTGGAGCCCACCGGGCCCCCGACAGTGGGAACCATGAAAACCCTCGATGAGGTCGAACCACGAATCCCGATAAGTCAGGACGATATTCCAATTTTAATAAGTGCGTCGGGATCGTACTATCTGGCGGAGAATATTACCGCAGCCGCAACAGCTATCATGATAGCTGTCGACGATGTAACGATAGACCTCATGGGCTTTACCTTGGCCGGGCCTGATTCAGGGTCAAACTTCGGCATTTATATGGTCGACCGCTGCAACGTTGTAATCCGCAACGGAACAGTTCGCGACTTTGACATTGGTATCTACGAGGCCGGTTCTTCGGGGAAAGACCACCAGGTCATTGATGTTCGGGCTGTCTCCAATGGCTTACGCGGTATTTTCCTCAAAGGCGATGGGCATCTGATCAGGGACTGCAACGTAAGTAATAACGGTACTGCAGCTACCGGCGCCTCCTATGTATATGGAATCTATTCCTTCAACAACAGCAAGGTG
This sequence comes from Sedimentisphaerales bacterium, assembly GCA_016934515.1. Classification (GTDB taxonomy): domain Bacteria; phylum Planctomycetota; class Phycisphaerae; order Sedimentisphaerales; family SM23-30; genus JAFGSR01. Next base: position 10,163 of record JAFGSR010000245.1, on the reverse strand, counting down.
ATCGGCAACACCGTCAGCGAGAACGGGACTTCGGCTACTACCCTTTCCGTTTACGGCATTTTTGTCGGTTCGGGCAGTACCGTTACGGGCAATACCATCAGCAAAACCGGACTCTCGGCAACCGGCACCGGCAACATCTGCGGCCTCTATGCTTCGGCTAACAGTGTGGTGGAGAACAATATAATCTCGAACAATGCAAAAATCGGTCTGCTGGCTCCAAATGATATTCGAGTGATCGACAATTCGATTGAGTCAAATGGCACGGACGGCCTGAGACTGACTTCATCAGACTCATATGTTTCTGGCAACATCGTCAAGGGCAACGGGGACAACTATGATATAGCTGCGGGAAATCAACTCAATATCTTGCTGTGCGAGATACCGGAAACGATTGATTGGCCGGCAATGGTGACTTTGGTCGGTTCGCTCAAAGGCACCTCCGGCCAGAACGGTTTAACGATAAATGCAAACGATGTTACGATTGACCTGTCAGGACACACTCTTGAAGGTGTCTCGGATACTGGTTACGGTGGCATTTATATGATCGACCGCAGCAACGTGGAAATCCGCAATGGAACAATTCGGGACTTTAAATACGGTGTCATCGAAGAAGGCGTCTCAGGCCAGAACCACCGAGTCATTGATGTACGTACACTTTCCAATGGCCTAGGTGGTATTTATCTTCACGGTAAAGACCACCAGATCAAGGACTGCACAGCAAGTTACAACGGGGAGTCGGCTACCGGTGAAGTCTATGGTATTTTTGCCTACCATGGCTGTACGGTAAGAGGCAACACGGCGAACAACAACGGGAAAAAAGCTGATGTTGACGTTTACGGCATCAAATCCTATGAAGGCTGTATTGTGACCGGCAATACCGCCCGCAACAACGGAGAGTCGGCTAAAGGTGATGTGTACGGCATACATTGTTACGGCAGCTCTACGGTGGTCGGCAACAATGCCTACTTAAACGGCTTTTCGGCTGCCGGTGATGTTTATGGCATCTATCTGGGAGGATATTGCCTTGTTGACCAGAATACAGCATGGGGAAACGGATTGAGTGCAGGTTCGGGAACAAACATGAACTCTTGCCCTACTTGTGAGTTCGGTGCTAACCTTGCTCCGTAATAAGAAAGAAAGACATACAGTTGACTTGCGGAAACATCTGGGATGCATGTGTTGATATAAAAGAAACCTGGAAACATAATCATTTTTGGAGGTAAAAAATGGAAACGAGTATGACAAGAACAAGAAAATTGGTAAGCATGTTGGTTGGGGGAGTATTGTTGGCGATTTGTTCAGTATTGTTGGCGGGCGATCTGGATCCCACGGGGCCTCCGACAGTGGGAACCATGAAAACCCTCGACCAGGTCCAGCCCCGCAAGCCTATTCCCGGTTCACTTTCGCCGACCGGCAACTTTATCATCTCTCAGCCGGGAAGTTATTACCTCACCGGAGAACGCCATTGCAGTGGTTATGGAATCAGTATCCAGTGTGATAATGTAACTGTTGATCTGATGGGTTACAATCTCGTCGGCCCGGGCGTCGGGGCGGGAGGCTACAGTGGTTTTTATATAGTTGATCAAACTAATATCGAGATTCGTAACGGCACCATACGTGATTTCGGCTATGCCGGAATTAATGAAAATAATACTAATCTCAAAGGCAAGGGCCATCGGATCATAAACATCAGAGTTGTTGGCAATGGCCAAAGTGGAATACGCATTAAGGGTACGAGTCATCTGGTTAAAAACTGCTCTGCTATTGATAATGGCGGCAGCGGCTTCGAACTGCCCGATTCCGGTAATACCGTAATTAACTGCGTTGCCTATAAAAATGGCAATTTCGGCATTACCACTGGCGATGCGGGTATCATATCCGACAATAATTGTTATGATAACGGCATGAGCGGCATCAGTGGCGGGGACCACTGCAAAATAACCGGAAATAACACCTGCAGCAATGATGATAACGGTATTTATCTTTTTAACCGAAACGGCGGCACCGTGACCGGTAATACCTCCAATTTGAATTCGGAAACAGGTATCTACGTCGGCGATGGGTGTACGGTGATCGGCAACAGTGTTTATCTCAATAAGTTCTGCGGTATCTGGACAGGTGACGGCTGCAGTGTAATGGATAATACCGTAAGGGAAAACAATCAAGCGAATTCCGGCCCGCCCGATAGTTATGCGGGTATCCGAGTTTCCGATGGTTGCCTGGTGAAGCAAAATACCTTACTCGGTAACAAGCAATACAATGTTTTCGTCTTTGGCGCCTTCAACGTCGTCGAAGAAAATCTCAGCGTCAGTTGCAGCGGTAAAGGATTTTATTTTCATCAAGCAGGAAACTTTTACGCCAATAATCGAGCTGCAAATAATGGTACCGACTATGACGGTATTTTGCCCGTCGGCAGCGGTGATGGCGGCGGCAATGCCTCATTCTAAAACGAAAGGTAAGTCATGTTTATTACAAGGCTAAAGTCAACAATATGTATTTTAGGGATAATTTCACTGGCCTCTAATGTCTTTGCTGAAAACATCGACCCTGATAATGATGGTTCACAGTTTGCCTGGGGCGAGAACGTCGGCTGGTTTAACTTCGAGCCCTGCCAAGGCCCGGGCATTCACGTAAGTGCTGATGAGCTTACGGGTTACGTTTGGGCCGAAAACATCGGCTGGATCAATTTTTCACCCACTACCTACGGTGGCGTGCTCAACGACGGCAGCGGAAATCTGTCCGGCTACGCCTGGGGCGAAAACGTTGGCTGGATTAACTTCAATCCAACGTACGGCGGCGTGAGCATCGACAGTGATGGTGAATTCGAGGGTTGGGCCTGGGGCGAGAACATCGGCTGGATAAGTTTCGATTCAACAAAGACTTATAATGTTCAGGTCTGCATGGTTACTCTGGAAGATTTGGCGGGATTCATCTCTCAATGGCTCGAGGACGGCGATCTGCCTGCCAATTTCGACTGGGACAGTAATCCGGTTCCGGGCAATCTGGTTGACCTGGTCGATTTCAGCATCTTCTCATCCTATTGGTTGAGCTACTGCGGTGATGACTGGCAGCTCTAGTGTAAAATGCGTGACCAACGGCGGGTAGCTAGCGGGGGATTAGTGGATGCGGCAGGTCTGTAGAATGGGGCGAAAATGAACGGGAAAATTGGTGCATAAAAAAGATTAGACCGGTCGGTATATAGGGACGAAAATGAACGGCCAAATCAGGCGAATTACAGGATGTCAGGCATCCATTATGTGGCCGAAAATGAGGCGCTAAATTGGGGTTTTGGGTGTTAAGATAGGTAAGCTGTAACGATTATAACGTGTCAAAAGCGCGACAAAAGTGGGCCAAAAATGAGAAAAAGTGAAATTTTGTCAAAAAACCGGGGTGAAAGTTGGGTGGTTTTGGGGTGGTTTTTGAAGAAATTTGGGGCAAAGTTGGGGTTTTTTTGGAGTTTTTTTCGATTTTTGAAAATGGGCTGTCGCGCTTTTGGCCCACTTGTACTAGCTTGGAAAATTGATGTAAATTCTTATTAGACACAGATTTACACTGATTTTTTGGATTTTATTTCCTAGTGGTGTGGTGGGGATTGAAATTTTGAGATTTTTCACGCAAAGACGCCAAGTCGCAAGGAAGAATTTTGAACAGAAGGCAACGAAGCTAATGGAAGAATATAAAAATTTCTAGACAGGATGATGGTATGTCAGGATTAACAAGATTTTAATTTAACCATGAAGAACATGAAGGGAATGAAGAAATTTACAGGGTTGACGGGATAGGGAATGGGGGTTTAAAATAAGGGTGGATAATATTTGCCAGTATAATGCATATACTGGATATAGTATGTGCACAATAAGGGCGGGCGCGGCCTGGGTTACGCAAAGAGGAATATGTTATGAAGAATGATGAGGAAGTGAAGAAGGGGTTGGGGTTTTGGCGGGTGGTTTGGCGATTGTTTTTGGGGGCTTGTGTTTTGATAGCGGTGGCGTGGGTGAGTGGTTTTGTGCTTACGGCGGTTATGGAGCATCGGTACGAGAGGGAGATTGAGAAGATACGGGCGGCGGGGGAGCCGGTTACTTTTAAGGAATTATGGGAGGATTTGCCGGAGATCAGCGAGCAGGAGAATGCTGCGCGGTATTATGAAGCAGCATTGTCATTGATGGTTTGGGATGATGGGACTGGGGATGTATTGGATATACTTAACGATTGTTTTAAGGCATTGCCGGCGGAGGAGCTTGCTTCGGCAGATCACAAGATACTCGAGCGATATCTGGAAGAAAATTCATTGGCATTTGATATGGTAGATCAGGCGGCGAAGATGTCCCGGTGTCAATTCAGTAGTGGAGTAGGGTACAGTGTAGATGTGGGTTATTCGCACAGTTTTTCGAAAGCCAGAAAATTAATAAAATTATTGTCGATGCGGACTAAGTATTATGTGCAACAAGAAAAGATTGATAAAGCGATTGAGTCATTGAGTAGTTCATTGGGAATGTTAAGAATATATGATCGCGATCATATTCTTACGGCTGCATTAATAAGAATTGCATGTACAGAATATATATTTGATGATATTCGAGTAGTTATAGAGTATGGCAATTCGGGGCAGGAAAGTTTGAAAAGATTAGAAAGAGAACTTTCGCGGACGGAAGATAGTATAAATGTAAAAGATATGGCAATTGCAACCAGGGTATGTGAACTGCGGCGTATGCGGTGTGACACATGGAGCTATGTTTGTGTTCCAAGATTTGAAGAAGACGGGGTGATTGAAAAAATAAAAAGCTGGTTAGGTATAAATACTTACGTCATTAATGAGCAAAGCGTGCAGATGCAAGAATGGCATAAATTTATGTTGCAGGGCAAGGAACTGCAGAGTTTGGCTAATTTTATTGGGGTACTAGAAGATAAATGGCCTGACGATTACTTGGTAGGAAAAAATATGTGCATGCAAGACGGTCAACAAAATGCGGGCATATCCAGCTTTGTTTTTTTGGTTATTGAGATGTATGGGCGGTTGATATCTACAGCCAGGAGTATGCGGGTGGTGTGCGCAATTGAGGGATATCGGGTGGATACGGGGAAGTTGCCGGGTACGCTAGCGGAGTTGGAGCCGGGGTATATGGAGGCGGTGCCTTTGGATCCGTTTACGGGGGAGGTTCTGAAATACCGGCAGGAAGCGGGTGGTTACGTGGTTTACGGGGTTGGGGAGGATATGGAGGATGATGGGGGAACGGTGGAAGCTCTGGAGGAGCGAGAGGATTGTGGGGTGAGGATACGGAGGGGGGAAGAAAGCCGGAAGCCTGAAGCCTGAAGCCTGAAGGAAGAAAAAGAAGAAAATTAAGAATTTTAGACAGGATGACAAGATTGACAAGATATTATTTTTAGGTGCTGCTGTACAGGTGTTGATAGAAGACCCCATGTTTCCACATGGACGTGAATGGGTGAGTTGGACGAATGAGGACAGACACGTGATGACAGTGTGGGGTGGTTGGTTGGGGTAAGTCAAATCAAAATCATGGGCAGGATGCCCATGCCACCTCGGCAGTTGGACGGCATGGGCTAAAACTCATCCTACAAATCTAAAATAGGGAATGCAGGTTGGGCAGGGAAGTTGAGTGGGTTTGCATTTAAACAATATCGCCCTTTCAGGGCTTTGAAAATATTATGGGGTAATTAACGCAGGGCGTTGCCCTGGGCTATTATATTGCGCCCCTTCGGGGCTATGGATTTAAGATGCCGGCGGTACGTGGGGCAGCATGGGTTGAAATCCACCCTACAAATTGAAGGTCGCACAGGGGAATTGAGTGGTTGAGGCATATAAGGTTATATGGTAAAATCAGCTTGGATGAAAATTGGATAACACGAAGGAAATAAATATGATTAGAATGCTTTTTTTGTTAAATGTTCGTCTCATATTATCGGCGTTCTTCTTTTTTATGATTGCACTTCAAAATCAGGGTAGGGCAGGTGCCGCTGAGCCGGGGGGGAAATACGAAGCTGATTCTGCGTTAAAATCACCTCAAGTAATAATCAAAGCTGATGAAATCGGCAAAAAATACCTGGAAAGAAAATTTCAGGGCATACCCGGCATTGAGCGAGCAGCTAATGGCCGACTTTGGGCGGTATGGTATGGCGGTGGAGAAGGAGAGGGCATTTACAATTATGTTATGCTTGTTACAAGTGATGATGACGGCGATACCTGGTCGGATTTGAAAATGGTTATTGACCCTGATGGTGCAGGAAAGATGCGAGCGTTTGACCCTTGTTTGTGGCGTGATCCACAAGGGCGGTTATGGCTTTTTTGGGCTCAAAGTTACGAGTTGTTCGATGGCCGGGCAGGTGTATGGGCGATGGTAACCGAAAACAGTGATGATGAAGATCCAGTCTGGTCGCAGCCCCGGCGAATTGGCAATGGTGTGATGATGAATAAGCCGGTGGTTATTAAAAATGGTGAATGGCTGCTGCCTTGTGCGGTTTGGGACAGCAAATCATTTCCAGAATTGAACAAGGAGAAATTTGCAAATGTTATTGTCAGCAAAGACAATGGTTTGACTTTCAGTTTAAGAGGTTCCGCCTATGTGCCGGAAAGGCATTACGATGAACACATGATGGTCGAATTAAAAGATGGTCGATTGTGGATGCTGGTACGGACTTCCTATGGCATGGGCCAGAGTTTTTCTTCAGATAAAGGCGAGACGTGGACGAAAGGTGAGCCCTCTGGAATTGCACATGCGACTTCAAGATTTTTTATCCGCAGACTTTCTTCCGGGAATTTACTGCTGATAAAACACGGCCCAATCAACGAAAGAACAAAGAGAAAGGATTTGACTGCATATATATCAAAAGATGATGGGGGGAGTTGGCTGGGCGGTTTGCTATTGGATGAGCGTTTATCTGTGTCATATCCAGATGCGGTGGAAGCGGACGGTGTTATATATGCGATTTACGATTACAGTCGTCATAAAGAAAAAGAAATTCTAATGGCGGTATTTACCGAGGATGATGTGTTGGCAAAAAAAGGCATATCGAGCAAATTCAGAAAAAAGATTATTGTTAATAAGGCGATATGCAGCTCGAAAAACAGTAACGGTGAATTACTTTACAACGGCATTCAATTGCCGGGGGAGTGGCCGCCGGGGGGTATGGATGCGAAAAGTCGTGAGCCGATGCCGGTGCCTTATTTGAAAGCAATTCCTAAAGTGATTCCTGTTGATGTTGGGCGGCAGTTGTTTGTGGACGATTTTCTGATCGAGGAAACCACCCTGCAGAGGCAGTTTCATCTGGCGCAGAAATACAAAAACAATCCGGTATTGAAGCCGGAAACAGAGCTGGAGCTTAATCGTGATGATGACAGGAATGCGGGGGCCTGTCCCAAAGACGGGGGGATTTGGTGGGATCCGCACCTGGAATGTTTTCGCATGTGGTATGAAGCCGGTTGGTTGAGTCATATTGCCTACGCTACAAGTACCGATGGTTTGAACTGGGAGCGTCCGAAACTTGATGTTTATCCGGGGACGAACCGGATTCTTGAAGCGAGTGTCTTTCCTGATTCATGGACGGTTGTGCCGGATTATGCGCAGGAAAACCCTTACGAGCATTGGAACATGTATTTGCGTTCGCCCGGAGGATCAACCAAGATTCGAGGAAAGTGCATGGTATCCGATGATGGGATTCACTGGAGCAAGCCGATTTTATGTGGTCCTTCGGGAGATCGAAGTAGCATGTTTTATAATCCCTTCCGGAAAAAATGGGTGTTCAGTCTGAGGTCGTCCGTTCGGGGAAGAAGCAGCCATTACTGGGAAGCGGAGAAATTTCCGGAAGACTGTCAATGGCAGGGTTTTGACAAACCTGACCCCCAGGCTCCGTTTTTTTGGGCTGGTGCGGATGAACTTGATTTGCCGGATGCGGAGATTGGCGAACAAACTCAGTTGTATAACATTGATGCGGTGGCTTATGAGAGTCTGATGCTGGGATTTTATGAGATTCATCGCGGGCCTGCGAATAAGGAGTGTATGAAGTGGGGGCTGCCGAAGATTACGGAACTTAATCTGGCTTACAGCCGGGATGGTTTTCATTGGGACAGGCCCGATCGAAGGGCGTTTATTGCCGCTTCCAGAACGGATACCTGGGATCGGGGCTATGTGCAGCCGGTTGGCGGAATTTGTCTGATTCGAGGTGACAAATTGTGGTTCTATTACTCAGGGGTGCCGGGGAATCCGGACAAACTGATCAATAGTACGCCTAAGAATGGCATGTATTATGGCGGCAGCACCGGAGTTGCTTTTTTGCGTCGTGATGGATTTGTGTCAATGGATGCCGGGGAAAGTTCAGGCGGTTTGACGACTCGCCCATTGAAGTTTTCCGGCAGGCATTTATTTGTCAATGCGGACGTTCCCCAAGGCAGCCTTCGGGCGGAAGTACGTGATGTTGACGGTAATCCAATTGCTCCGTTTACCATCGAAAACAGTACTGTGTTTACCGGGGACAGCACCTTGGAGTTAATGAAATGGAAGGGTGGGCGAGATCTTTCGGCTTTGGCGGGTAAAGACGTGCGATTATTTTTTGAAGTGACAAACGGTTCTTTGTATGCGTTCTGGATCAGCCGGGATTCAACGGGCCGAAGCGATGGCTATGTTGCCGGAGGAGGTCCGGGTTATACCGGTTTAGTGGATACGGTGGGCAAGGAGGCCCTTGAGAAAGAACGTCGATTCACACCGGAGGTATTGCTGGTTAAGTGATTCAGCTTCGTTTCAATGCAACGGTTGTGATTGATGATATAGATATTTAGTAAGTTTTTGGGGTTTACATTTTTTTGAGGTTTGTTTGGGGTGGGTTGGAGAAGTCCTGCCAGAAGCGTTCGGCCTGGGTGGGGGTGATTTTGCCGTCGTAGGTCATTAAGCGGTAGCGGAAGGTGTAATCCTTTCCCGGCAGGAGAGTCCAGTTGCCGGAAGCTGGGGCGCACCAGCCGAAAAAGACGGGTGAGTCGGCCCAGAAGCGAACGGTTTCGGGATGGGCGTGGTTATGGGGGTGGCTCATCATTAAGATGCCGGCGGGACCGGAGTCGGTGGGGCCGAACATTATGCACCATTTGGCGGGGGTGTTGTGGCCGTCTTTTTTGGTTTTTCCTTCGGAAGATAAATAATCGCCGTCATGGAAACTTTGGCGGGCGCGGAAGCCAAAGCCGCCGTAATGATATTTGAGCAGTTCGAGGGGGCTGGTGCCGGCACAGTTTTGGGTGGAGGTAAGTTCCCAGAGGCGATATTTGTTTTGTCCTCGGCCGACGTTCCAGACGCGGACATCCCACTGTTCGTTGAGAACGACCTTTTCGCCACCGGGAGCTTTGAGGTCAACGTGTTCCTGGAGTGCTTTGAATCCGCCGAAAACCGGTCCGCTGACGAGGTTGGCGAATTTGGCGAAGCGCACGGTACCCTGTCCGGCGGCGAGGTTCCAGAAGTCAACGTCGCGGCCTTCGAACTTGGTTTTGGTCCAGGGGTGCCACAAACCCATGTGATGGATGTGGTCTTTGGGATGAATTTGTGAGAGGACCTCGCCGGCGGGTGACCAGATGGGATGGATGAAGCCGCTGCGGGTGTAAAGAGGGTCCTTGCCCTGGGGAGGGGGCAGCGGAGCATAGTTGTAGCGTAGAATATTATGTCCGTCGATAGCGATGTCCAGATAAGAATCATTTTTGGTGACATCCACAGTCGGGGCTGGGGTTGAGGGTTTCTGGATAAGTTTGAAAGACCGTATGGTCCCGGCGGGGGTGTTGCCGGAGAGAATCCACCACAAGCGGGGAGCGCTGCCCGGTTCCACCTGGTAGGTGACAGGTTCCGTTTCGTTACCTTTGATTTCCTGGAGAGATAGGGGGGAATCTAAAGAAACCGGGATTCCGTCGAGAGAGACGCTGACCGGCGTATCAATCCGCTCGACGAGGCCGGAGTCGACGGTGATTTCGGCCAGGGTGGTTTGGGCCCAGGCAGGCTTGGGCGAACCGAAGAAGAATTGAATAGACAGGACGATCAAGACAGTTGGGATGATTTTTGCTTTATACATTTTACAACCAATCTTAATAAAAGTTGGTTCTCATCGGAAAAAGTTGGTAAATAATTCATCGTTTTGACTGTAACACCTTTGAGTTTAACGCTTTAGGCCTCCGGCATGTT
>JAFGSR010000244.1 GCA_016934515.1 Sedimentisphaerales bacterium | reverse complement strand
CCTTGATTAACAGGATTTTATATCATGTCAATCATGTTATCCTGTCTAAAAAATTTCTTTTTTAACCAACTTTTTGCGATGAGAACCATAATTAAATATCAAAATTGAGGTCTCCGCATTCGCGTTAAGCTACGGCGGGACGGGAAGCGAATTTATCTGTGAACGGTTATCAAAAAACGTGTATGAAACATCAGTCTTCATAGAAGTTTGTAAACCTTAACGGCGTTATCGTGAAATAGCTTTTTGACTTTTTCACGGGAACGGTCTTGAAGGGCCCATTCGAGAGCATGAAACCATTCATTGTATTTGCAGGCTTGAGTTGCAACCGGCCAATCGCCGCCGAACAATATCCGATCAAATCCGAAACAAGAAATTACCTGGTCAATATATGGTTTGAGATTTTCTCTGGTCCAGGTTTGATGATCGGCTTCGGTTACTAAACCTGATATTTTACAGAAGACGTTGGGGAACTCTGCCATGGTTTTCAAATCCGAACTCCAGGGTTCAAGTATTTGATGCTTGATGTCCGGTTTGGCGATATGGTCTAAAATAAAAGTTACCTGGCTGCATTGCCTGACCATTTCAATGGTATTTTTCATTTGTGCATGATTGATACAGATATCAAAGCTTAAATCATAATCAGCCAGAATCTGAACACATTTAATAAAATCGGGATTAAGGCAAAAAGCCAAATCACTTTCAAACTGGATGATGCGGCGCACGCCTTTAACCAGCGGACTTTGTACAAGTTTTTCCAGACAGGACCTGCAATTTTCCCCTTTTTCCAGAGGCGCCCAGGGAATTATGGCTTTGATTCTATGATCATTTTGTGCTAAATCCATAATCCATTTGGCCTCATCGAGAGCCTGGGAAACATCCACTTCACATTGGATAAAAACCAGCGCGTCAATCTGCAAAGGCTTGCACGCTTGGTGATAGTCTGCCAACAGGAAGGGCCGATCAAGAGCCGGTACATCACGCAACCAGGGGTAACTGAACTTATTCGTATCCCATAAATGAACATGAGTGTCAACAATGCCAAAATCCAGCATAATTTATTTCCCAAATTTCAATCTGAAGCGCAACGCATAGGTTTGCACCAGAAGACCTCTGTCGGGGTCCGATAGTTCAAGCATTTCCGCGGTCGATTATTTAATAGTTCCAACGCAATGTCAACATCTAATTGGATGATTGTACCGAAATCCATGCCCTTGGGAAAGAACTGACGCAGCAAGCCGTTGGTGTTCTCGTTGGTGCCGCGTTCCCAGCTATGGTAGGGTCGGGCAAAATAACTCCGCATATCCAATCCACGTTCCAGCTCCTTAAATCCGGCAAACTCCTTACCATTATCAAACGTCATTGTCCTGACTTTCTCCGGCGGCAGGTTCTTCATCGCCGCAATAGTTGCTTTTGTTACCGTGTCGGCTGATTTGTCAGCCACTTTAACCGCCACCGTATACCGTGTCTTGCGTTCAACATGTGTGGCAATAAACCCGCTGCCTTTGCTGCCCTCGACCGTATCGCCTTCCCAATCGCCTATACGCCGGCGTTCATTGACCACTTTGGGACGTTGGTCTATCATACGACGCTCCGGCATCTGACCGCGACGGTCCTCACCGCCTCGCCGTTTACGTCGCCTTCGATGACTCTGACGCAAAAACTTGTAGAACTCGCCGCCTTCGGCACGATTACGATATATCCAACTATAGATAGTTACAGGGCTTATATCCATATCGTAATCCTTGCTCAATCGGCCGCTGATCTGTTCGCAAGACCAGTATTGCTTGAGCTTTTTTTGCATATGCCCTCGCAGCCAGGCATCTCCTTCCAGACGATACGGCGCTTTGGACGCCTGACGTCTTTTCTCATAGTACCGCTGGGCCAGGTGCGGCTTGTAATCATGCGTTGAACTGACATTACGTGAAAGTTCACGACTGATTGTACCCTTGCTGCGGCCCAACCTATCACCGATCTGCTGCATACTTGCCTGCTGGGCACACATTTTTAAGATGACTTCTCGCTCATCAATGCTAAGATGTCTGTATCCCATTGTCCGGCTCCTATAAAGTTTTTGTTTTGCAACTAAACTCTATCGGATACCCGCGACAATGGGTATTCTTTTGGGCTGGCATTACACGCCAATACCACTATAATCACTTATGTTGCTGTGGAGGATAGGGCTCTGCTGGAGAGCAAGTGCGCCGGGAGACCGGCAGAGAGTTGAGAATGAAAGAGTCTTACAGTGAAGGAGTAGCGCACTACACTGGCCCCGAGTCATGCGTTGGTTATCGTAAGGTGGCTGGCGAAGCGTTGACAGGGGTACACGCAGAGCGGGTATCGAGCTGCGAAATCAAGCCATTTGGGGTGCCGACGTCGTTTGCTCAAGCGGAAGGCAATACTGAAGATGGCGTTATGCGCAAGTCATCGGAGGACTTTGCGCAGTCGGAGGCCCTGTCTATGCGTGGAAACTCTCTGGACGGGAACCGGGAGATCCCAGAGTCGCCCGCCAAGGATGGTTGGTTAGGCCGGTCGGAGAAGGCCAAAGGCTGTACGTCCGACATGTACGATTGTGGGAAGTCGGACGGTTGCATAGTACCAAAGAAGCCGGTGTCCCCATCAATAATTCGTAGTTGTTTAATTTTAACGACTTATGTAGAATCGTTAATTTGCTAACCAATAACAATTTCAACTGTAAGTCATGGAGAAAACAACACGAAGATGCTATTCAGGCTCATCGGATACCTTTTAATACTCATCTTCAAAGATAAACAAAACGTAATCTTGGAAAATCTGGCTCTCAGGCAACAATTAATCGTCCAGAAACGCAGTATCAAACGCCACAAGATTAGAAACTTTGATCGAATATTTTGGGTTTGGCTTTCCAAAATCTGGAAGAACTGGAAAAAGGCTCTATTGGTTTCCAAGCCCGCAACAGTAATCTCTTGGCACAAAAAAGGCTTTAAGCTCTACTGGAAGTTCAAATCCAGAAGAGTCGGCAGACCAAACATCGATTGGGAGCTCATCAAACAGATTCGAAAAACCCAAAAAGACAATCCGCTCTGGTCAGTTCAGAGAATTCAGGGCGAACTTATCAAACTCGGATATTCGGCATGTGTAAATACCGTCGCAAAATATATGAAAAAACCAAAACCCTCACCGGGAAAAAGGCAACGCTGGCGAACCTTCTTAAAAAACCACGCACCGCATATTGTCGGCATTGATTTCTTCGTTGTTCGAACGGCTTTTTTCAAAGCATTGTATGTGTTTGTCGCCATTTCTCATGATCGACGGAAGATCCTGCATGTTGGCGTCACCTCAAAACCGCATTCCCAATGGGCCATTCAGCAGCTTCGGGAAACCTTTGCTTTTGATGATACAACAAAATATGTGGTCCGGGATAACGATAAAATCTTCAGCTATGACTTTCAGCAGTACATCAAAAACACACTCCAGTTGCAGGACACCCCGACGGCTTATAGAAGTTCCTGGCAAAATCCGCATGCCGAGCGAGTCATCGGCACCCTCCGGCGGGAGTGTCTGGATAATATGATCATTCTCAATGAATCACATCTGCGTAAGGTACTGGATGAGTTCGTTGAATATTATAATACCAGCCGGACACATATGTCACTGAACAAAGATTCGCCTGTTCATCGGCCTGTTCAGGCCAAAGGCAGAATTGTGAAAAAGCCGGTTCTTGGCGGACTGCATCATATCTATAGCCGAGTTGCATAGATATTCGTACTCGAAAAGATTCAGAAACAAACCCAGTGTCTGCGCAAATTGCCAAAATCGCTCACTTTCCAGCAAACCTGCCAGCTCTATTCACTTGCCAATAAACAAAATATCTTTCATCCACTCTCAAAAACCGACACATTTACTGCCGAATGTATTTTTAACTAGGACAAGACAATTTTCAGCAATCCCACTTGAACCCGTGGAATTATAAGTCATTAAATAAGAAAGGCTTATGAAATGGAGCCTATGAGAATCGAACTCACGACCTCTTGCATGCCATGCAAGCGCTCTCCCAACTGAGCTAAGGCCCCTTGGTAAACTAATTCGTGCTAAACAAAACCGTCCAGCCAGTTCTAATAATAACCGTATCTAACAGTAAAGGCCAGTCAAATTTTACAAAAAATATGCTTGGCTAAACGTTGAACCCCCAACGATAGTCTTCATAAACCCGGCTGTACTATAGTTTTAGGATTATAGCACCGGCCAAACCACACCAATTTCAATGTTGAACGCTATCAACGAACAATTTTTCAAACATATTCTGCTTGATACACGTGGAATGCCGGTTGACAGAAGCTGAAAATTGTCCGATTATACGTCTGGCAAAAATCCCCGCAGGCGTTTTTTGCGTAATACTTTATTAACAAACAGCTTATGATTATACCGGCCAAGCTTCCGCCCGTAACGGTATCGTTTAGCAGTTGGATTAGCGAATATGAATATAGTTTATTTTTGTTTTCGGCCATTATGGCAGAAATTTAAACGCCGGCGTTACAGCCGAATTGTCAAACAGGCCAACAACCTCGAATCAGCTCTGATCAGTTTGTCCGATGACGATCTTGCCATGAAAAGAAATACCTTGTACACCCGGGCTCGTGCCAGCCGGGACATCTCTCAATTGCTGGCTCAGGCACTGGCTCTGGGCAGGGAGTTTTCCCGACGGGTTTTGAACATGAGACATTATGATGTTCAGTTGCTCGGAGCATTGGCACTTTACGACGGGCAAATCGCCGAAATGGACACCGGTGAAGGTAAAACGCTAATGGCTCCGCTGGCGGCGTTTTTATACCATCTGACCGATGTGGACTGCTGCTGCCACATCGTCACCGCAAATGAATACCTCGCCGCTCGCGACGCAAAATGGATGGGGCCACTTTATCAAGCACTCGGACTTTCGGTTGGGCTGGTTGTCCCTGGTCAGCCTCTGGCTGAACGAATCCGGGCTTATCAAAAACAAGTGGTTTATGCCACCGCTAAGGAAATTGTATTCGACAGCTTAAGAGAACCCGCTCGGCAAAAAACCGTAAATACGGTTGACTCGATCTTGCGACCCCAGGATCAATCGCGAATCGAACCTAAATACGATTTCGCCATTATCGATGAAATTGACAGCGTGCTGATCGATCAGGCCAGCAGCCCCCTGTCAATCGGAACCGCAGCTCAGACTTCACCTCAACTGGAAATTTATAAACGGGCAGAAGAAGTTGCCGGCCAACTCAGCCGAGGCAAACATTATCGCCTGCTTCAGGACGACCGAAAAGTCGAGCTAAAAGACGAAGGCAAAATTGAATCCCGGCACCAGGCCGCGGGAATCATGCGACTGCTCCCCCCAGGCCACCGCTTTGAACGTTATGCAACTTGCGCACTGGCAGCCCGACACATCTATAAAAAAGACCAACATTACGTAGTTCGAGACCAAAAAATCGTGCTCATCGACGAATCGACCGGACGAATGATGCCCGGAAGACAACTACCCGACGGCATTCATCAGGCCCTTGAAGTCCACAACGATATCGTACCCACCGCCGAACTACGCGGAAATCTCATGACTACGTTTCAGACTTTTTTCCGAAAATACCGCAAAATCGCCGGTATGACCGGAACTGCATCGATTTCGGCAACCGAATTTTTACTGGTGTACGATCTCAATGTCTTGCCCATTCCTCCCAACAAACCTTCCGGCCGACGACTCTTGCCCGACCAGATATTTCGCTCACCAAAAAGTAAAATCAATGCTTTGGTCGAAAAAATAAAAAAATTGCATCAAACCGGCAGACCTTTATTAATCGCCACCGGATCCGTCCAGGCTTCCGAAAGGCTGAGCAATTTACTTCAGCAGCAAAACCTCAGGCATGAAGTACTCAACGCCAAAAACCATGCCCGCGAAGCCGAAATCATCGCCCAGGCCGGTCAGCAAAACAACATCACCGTGATTACCAACATGGCCGGTCGCGGAGTCGATATCGTTCTGGGGCCGGGTATCGCCGATCAAGGTGGAATTTTCCTGTTGAGTTGCGACCGACTCGGCTTCCGACGACTCGATCAGCAACTTGCCGGTCGAATCGGCCGACAGGGAGACCCGGGTGATTGCCAGTTTTTTCTCTCCCTCAAAGATGATCTGATGCGTTACGCCGACAACAAAAAAATCTGTCGCCTGCGAATGAAAACCCGTTCCCAACGCCGGGAACCCATTGCCAACCCGGCCGCGGAAAAACTTTTCATAAAAACCCAGAAACACATTAATTCCGTTACCAGCCGCCAACGACGCAGAGTATGCCGGATGGAAAAAAAACGCGAAAAGCTCAAAGAAAAAGGCCTCTGGGAAGACTGGATGGGTTCAGGATAATCTAGATCAGTCTCCGGCTAAAAAAATGCCCCCGCCAACACACAAGGCCTTTCATATTACTCCCGTCTTGTTGTCGCTGTTGCCATTCTTGGCCAGATGTTTTTCATGAAGCTGCTTACTGTCAACATCACCAACATATTCGGGCACCACTTTTTTGATCGCAATGACAATTGCCTGATGATCGTCAGAATCAGACAAACCGATTAACTCCTGAACCACCGAATCGAGCTGCTCCTCAGAGGGAGGCACATTGTTCCAAATCGCAATTTTGGGATGACGGGTCGGCTGCATGTTTTCGCCCGTCGTGGCCAATTCCTCAAACAATTTCTCACCCGGACGCATACCCGTGTAATTAATCTCAATATCCTCGCCCACCGTAAAACCGCTCAGCGTGATGAGATCCCGGGCCAAATCGGCAATTTTAACCGGCTCCCCCATGTCCAAAACAAACACTTCTCCTCCACGCCCCATGGTCGCCGCCTGCAAAACCAACTGCGACGCTTCCGGAATAGTCATAAAATACCTTTGCATATCAGGATGCGTTACCGTTACCGGACCGCCGGCTGCAATCTGCTGACGAAAAATAGGAATCACACTGCCGTTACTGCCCAGAACATTACCAAAACGCACCATAGAAAAATCCGTCTTGCTTCTTTTGTTCAGACACTGAATAAACATCTCCGCCAGCCGCTTGCTGGAACCCATTATACTGGTGGGATTAACCGCCTTGTCCGTTGAAATGAATACAAAATTACCCGTACCATATTTGTCCGCCATCTCCGCAACGTTGCGCGTACCAACCACATTATTCTTAATCGCTTCGCCGGGATTAAGCTCCATTAAAGGAACATGCTTGTGCGCCGCCGCATGGATAACCACCTCGGGACGGTATCGGTCAAATACGTGATCCAGCCGAACCCGATCGGCAACATCACAGATTACCGCAACAATATCGATATCAGGAAAATTACGATTCAGCTCACGCTCAATAAAAAACAGAAAGTTTTCCGCCTGCTCGATAAGCACCAGCATCTTGGGCTGATAGTGACCAACCTGCCGACACATCTCCGAACCAATTGAACCTCCCGCTCCGGTTATCATAACCACCTTATTCTTAATAAACTCGCTGATCTGCCTGGTATCCAACTCCACCGGGGCTCTGCCCAACAGGTCATTAATATCAACGTCACGCATTTGAGAAACGCTGAGTTTCCCAGAGGCAATTTCAATCAGGTCCGGAACCGTACTGAATCGCAGGTGAGCACCCTGGCAAAAACTAATCACCCGACGTATTTGCTTATTGGTCGCACTGGGCAAAGCGATAACAATCTCTTCCACTTTACGCTTCATGGCAATTTCCCTGATCTGCTCAGCGTTGCCCAACACCGGAACACCATGAATCCGCACACCCAGCTTGCGCGGATCGTCATCAATGAATCCTTCCACCTTATAGACGATTTCGCTCATCCGGTTAATCTCTCGCAGCAACAGTTCTCCGGCGTTGCCCGCCCCAACTATCAAAATCCGCGTAACACCCGCCGCCGACTGTGTCTGCCTCGTCTCTTCATAGTACAGCCGAATTGCCAACCGGGCTCCGCACACCACAACAATGGTAGCTATCCAGTCCAGAAGGATCACAGATTCCGGCACCTTATCAATAGCCGACAATATCACCAACAGCCCCCTGCCCCGTGCAATACTCATCCCCAGCCAGTGAACAAATATCAAAATCACAGTACTTATAAATGCCCCGCGAATAATGGCAAACAGATCGGGTACACTCACATAACGCCACCAGCCCCGATACTGATGTAAAAAACCAAATATCACATGCTTAACCAACAACGTAACCAGCAACCACCAGACAAACGTCCACAACCAACTGGGCGGACGACGATACGCCAAAACCTTTGCTACATCACAATCCACTACCAACATCGCGACCAGTTCACCACGAACGTTACGAATCATGTTGCATATATGCACAACCAGCTTGCCGGATTCGTCCGTTCGGTCCACATCACTAACATAAAGTGATGGATAGGTGTTGTCCCAGTTCTTGCCCTGACCGAATTCCTTCGCGTTATAAAACCAATATCGGTCAGATATATTTACCGAAACCGTGGATACTTCTGCTATATTCTTCTTGACGAAACGAACCAGATAATCACCCCGCAAATCCACAACCTTCATCTCTCGGAAATATCCCTTACGAAAATTATTGTTAATATCAAATTCTTCAATAATTGCCGACCGGGCCTGTTTAACCTTTTCATCATCGTTGCTGTTTAATAACACTTCAATCGCGTCGTAAGCATCGAATTTCGTCTGACCTATAGCTTCGCGGTTCTCGGGACTCTTATCCTTGAGCCATTTCTGCAACGCCTCGATCTGAATCTCCTGCGGATGAGGATGAGGACTGAAACGCATATCATAGCGAAATAGAAAACTCAAAAGCAACGCCATCGAAAACAATATCGTATGCGCCAAAAATATCTTCGTCGCTCGAAAAGACAGATAACCTCGACCCGCCCCAATCATCTTTTCTGTTGTTTCTTTATTCTCTGGCATAGTAAATATTATCGGACCTAAGGCTCCTTAAATACCTCGCAAAAACAGTATCGCTTCCCCCAGCTTTCTCCGCTCAACCGGTTTCACCTGTATCAAAGCCCTATTCAACCTGAAACTTGGGGTTCATAACCTCTCGCCCTGATGCTACTAATTGAATTAAGCGTAACTTAAATAAAGGATTTTCCAAATTCTCAGACGCCTCAGTATATCGAACCACTGCCCCCACGTCAAAATGTCATTGCCTCAGTACCTTCTTTTACAATAATATTATCGACTTATCATGCCGGTTTCTTTATGTTACTATTGATTTAACAGCAACTTGCAGAGTATTTCATTAGACTTTGAATAATTAAAATGTATAGGAATTTGTATTTCGCGGTTTCCGAAAGCCGTAGCGACCAACGGGAGCGTCGAAACTTCCCGTGGATCGCGGCGAATCCGGTCCAGCCAAAGCTGGTAATTAATTTTACATCGGACAGCACCGCCAAACTTGTTTGGGCGTGTTGATACCGTAATAAAACCAAGCTTTCACCGATCTTCCTGGAGTTCCCGAAATGGCCGAACACCTTGCCATCCTGAAAAAAAAATACCTCGACCTGATTATCACCGGACAAAAGAAAATCGAGTGCCGCTTAACCAAAATCGCCTGCCCCCCTTTCGAACAGGTCCATCCGAACGACCTTATCCAACTGAAACAATCCTCCGGCCCTGTTCGCGCTCAAGCTACTGTAAAAAAAGTCCGTTATTTTCGCAACCTCTCACCTGCTGCCGTCGATCAATTACGCCGCAATTACAACATCCTCATCCTCGGCGACGATCAGTTCTGGACCGCCAAAAAAAACAGCCGCTATTGCACCCTGATCTGGCTGAAAAATATCAAAATAATCACCCCCGCCCGCATCAAAAGAAAAGGACTACAAGCCTGGATCGTTCTAAATAAGTCCTGAAAATCAAGTCGAAGTTGACCTCAGCAAAATCTAACGCACCGCCACCTGAGCAATCCGCCTCAGACTATCACCGGCATACTCAACATCTTCAACCGTAATAAACGGACCAAAACTAAAACGCACCGTTCCACCCTGCTCAAATGTCCCGATGGCCTGATGGGCAAACGGCGCACAGTGCAGACCCGGACGCGTCAACAAACCAAACTGCTCTTCCAGAACCGCAGCCAATTCTCCCGGCTCGAAACCTGCCATACTAACACTGAAAACCCCTAACCTCTTTGCCAAATCGTCAGGACCATAAATTCGCAATCCGCCGACCTCAGCAGTCCTCTCCAAAAATACCCGGCACAATTCCAGCTCGTGATCACGCATTTTTTCAATGCTCTGCTGTTCAACATATTCCAGCCCCGCATTCAGCCCGGCAATCCCCAGAGCATTGTGAGATCCCGCCTCAAATCGGTCCGGCATAAAACCAGGCTGCTCCGGAATCTCACTCCTGCTGCCCGTGCCACCCTCTTTAAGCGGCTCAATCTTCTCCTCCAAACCAGGCCTGATGTACAATGCTCCCGTACCCAGCGGCCCCAGCAATCCCTTATGACCCGGAAATGCAATCAGGTCCGCTTGTATCTCATCCACCTTCACCGCAACGTGACCCATCGTCTGTGCCGCATCCAATAGATATACAATCCCATGCTCCCGGGCAATTTCGCCCACCGCCGCCGCATCCTGCACACTGCCGCATACATTGCTGCCGTGTACCAATGCTATCAGCACCGTGTTATCCTTTATCGCCCGACGTATATCTTCCGGATCCACCAGCCCTTGCGCATCTGCCGAAACATAACTAACCTCGATACCCAACTCTCTCTGCAACGCATGGAGCGGCCGCAGCACCGAATTATGCTCCATCCGCGTCGTCACCACATGCAACACCTGCCCCCCACGCCCCGACATCTCCCGCCCCGATACCTCCCGCCCCGCCATTTCTCGCCCAACCCCTCTTAGTAAGCCCTTGATCGCCAGCGACAATCCATCCGTACAATTAAATGTCATAATAATCGATTCTGGACAGTTCACCCCCAACATCTTAGCAATCCGCCCCCTCACCTGCCGGATAATCTCCCCCGTCTCTACCGCTTCCCGATACGCTCCCCTGCCCGCCGAAGCACCAATCTGCCTCGCATAACGGTTCATCTCATCATAAACCTGCTCTGGCTTGGGAAAACTCGTCGCCGCGTTATCAAAATATATCCGCCTGACCAATCTCATACTCCTAATTATCAAAAAATCATTCAAAACAAAGCGTTAACGATTTTTCTCCCGCTAATAACTCCAAGGGCTCAACAAAATCATTCTAACAATGCTCTCCCCAACGGTCAACCCTCCTTGCCAGCCTACCAGACCACCAAAAACGGTAACAACTGTAACGATCGTTATGCTTGTAAGGACCTATAAATAAATTTTCTTTTCATAATCCATCCTCTCAAAATCAAACTCACCCCCCTGACAACACTGCCATGACCGGTTAAACGTTAGTTTGCAACTATTTATGCCACTGCAATTTATTTCAGCCCCTTTTGGCCCGATATTCTTAATGATCTGGAACAACCGTTACAACTTGTAACACTACAGCTATTAGAAATCGCGATAAATCCGGTGGTAACTCGATGACCGAGGAAAACTTCAACTATTACAGTGACTGGTCCGATGCCGAAAAACGCATCGAAAATGCTCACGATTTTTACGACCGCGGAAAATGGCAGGACGCCCTGCGCGAACTCGAAGCCGCCATTGATATCAATCCCGCCAACAGCGATTGGCTCTTCAACAAAGCTCTCACCCTCGACACCCTCGAAAGATACCACGACGCTATCGAAATTTTCGAACTCGCCCACGATGCTGACCCCCACGACCCCGAAATCCTCAACTGCCTCGCCATCGATTACACCCGCATCGGACAATACGATCTAGCTCTCAAAACCTTCGAAAAAGTCGAACAGCTCGATCCCGATTTCGAACCCGCATACTGCAACCGCATAATCACCTACTCCGAACTGGGTTTCCACGACAAAGCCGAAGAAATGTTCTACATCGCCCGTCAACTAAAAGAAAACTGCTCGCTTTGCTATTACAACATGGGAAACTCCCTCTTCTCTCGACAGTTGTACGACCGCGCCATCTGGTGCTGGCAGCAAACCCGATCTCTCGACGCCAACCACCCCAATATCGAATACCGCATCGCCCAGGCCTGCTGGGCCAAAGGTGATTGCGATCAGGCCCGCGAATCCTTCCTCGCTCAACTGCGCCGACGCCCCGGCGACCAGGAAGTCCTCCTCGACTTCGGCATCCTGCTCCTCGAAATGAACGACCTTGATGCCGCCCGCGAAAAATTCAACCGCATCCTCGAACTCAATCCCAATCACGCCCAAGCCTGGCATTATCTCGGCGAAATCCACCTGCACAATCTCCAACTGCTACCCGCCGTCGAAGCTTTCAGCCGCGCCCTCGAACTCAACCCCAACCAACCCGGCTCCCATTACCGACTCGGCGAAGCTCACCTGCTCCTCGGCAACAACGACCTGGCCCAACAAAATCTGCTCGCCGAACTCAAATTCACACCCGACCAGCCCGATATCCTCCTCGACCTCGGCTGTCTTCTTTCCCAGCTCGGCAGCAACACCGAAGCCATGGGCTGCTTCGAACAGGCCATCGACATGAGCCCCGAAGACCCCCGCCCTTACCAAAACCTCAGCCTCTGCTACTACTATTCCGGCCTGCTCGATCAAGGCATCGACCTCTCCCACAAAGTCCTCGAACTCGAACCCAACCACCTCGCCGCTCTACACAATCTCGCTTACGCAAACCTGCAAAAAAAGAATTTCCTCGATGCCCGAAATTTCATCTCCCACGCCCTCACCATCCACCCCAACGACCTTCAACTAAAAAAACTCGAACGCACCATCCAAACCCTACACCTCCTCAACAAACTCACCCACCCCCTCCGCTCCCTCAAAAAACTCTGCTCCCAAAAACCCTAAAGCCGGTGGCATACTTACGCGCAGCTTAAGCATGTTTCCGCAGATCGAACGCACTGTCATTGCGAGGAGGCGCTGCCGACGCGGCAATCTCAACCATCCGGCTTCCCTGTACGATCTTCACCTCCAAGTGCCCTCCCCCACTCTGTTTTGAACATTCGTCATTCGAAATTCGTCATTGACTCGTCATTCGGGATTCGTCATTCATCATTAACTCCATGACCAAACTAAAACCATAACTGATCATAAATTTTATCTTTCGCTCCGCCGCCATCTACGTTAAAATCCCCCCATGCCCGATTTATGGCAAATTATCCTACTGCTAACCTTCGCCGCGCTGGGAATCGCTGTTATTACCCTGCTCCTCATGCTCCTGCGCCGACAGAATCAAGCACCTTCTTCCGACGCACTCCAATTACTCCAGCAACAGATCGGACAAACCAACCAGCAGCTCACCGAATCACTCCAGAATTTCACCACCAACGTCAACAACCAGCTCACCCAGTCTCAGAACCTCGCCCAGCAATCCCAGAAAACCGTCGTCGAACGACTCGCCGCCGCCGACAAAAACCTCGGCGACCTCAAAGGACAACTCGCTCAACTCGCCGAAGCCACCCGCAACATCCAAAACGTCGGCACCGACATCAAAAAACTCCAGGACATCCTCCAGTCTCCCAAACTCCGCGGCAACCTCGGCGAATGGTCCCTCGAAAATCTCCTCGCCGACGTCCTGCCCGACTCTGCCTACCAAAGACAACACAAATTCAAATCCGGCTCCACCGTTGACGCCCTCATCCTCCTCGCCGAAGGCTCCGTATCCATCGACGCCAAATTCCCCCTCGCCGATTTCCAAAACCTGCTCGCCGCCCAGGATCCCACCCAACGTCAAAAAGCCCGCACCGCTTTCCTCCGCCAGGTCAAAATTCACATCGACACTATTGCCGAAAAATACATCCTCCCTGCCGAGGGCACCCTCGAATTCGCTCTCATGTACATCCCCGCCGAAAACGTTTATTACGAAACCCTCTTCCCCGAAAACCAAATCGATATCGCCGCCTACGCCCGACAAAAAAAAGTCATCCCCGTCTCTCCCAACTCCCTTTACGTTTATCTTATGACCATCGCCACCGGACTCAAAGCCCTCCAGATCGAAAAAAACGCTCAACACATCCTCCGCCAACTCTCCCAACTCACCGGCTCCCTCGAACTTTTCAACACCGATTTCACCACCCTCGGCGGCCACCTCAAAAACGCCCACGCCAAACACGATGAAGCCGCCACCAAACTACAAAATCTCTCCCTGAAACTTCAACAACTACAGGGCCAATCACCGCCAACCAGTCCTCCCGGCCCAGCCTGAAATTCCTCTAATATCGTTGCGAAATTACCCCCTCAACCTCTTTGACACTGCCGGAAAACGCACCTTGTTTTTCCATCTTTATTGATGTCAATGCCGCTGCGAACAGACAAGCTTCCTCCGGAGTGTGCCCCTTTCGCCAGTTGCAGTACGCGCTAAAGCATGTGTCCCCTCTACCCGTCCGACCGGATAGGTTCCCTGAAGTAAACGCCGACTGAAACATCTCCTCACCCACGCATACCGTTACTCCCGAATTCTCCGTTATTAACACTTCCTTGGCTCCCCACGACCGCAATATCCGTGCCGCTTTTTTGCAGTCTGAGCTACCCGTAAGCATCTCCGCTTCCGCAGCGTCCGCCTTGAAATATGTAACCAGCGAAATAATCTGCTTCTTTCTCTCCCAATCGCGAAATACCATCGGCCCACCCTCATTAACCCGCAAAAAACCCTGGGCATCGATTGCTATCCGCGAAACCTCCGCTAACTCAGCCACCAGTTCCTCCAGAAACTCTCCCCGCATCAATCCGCCCAGATAATACATCTCCGCCGAAACATCTTCCGGTATATCACCAATTTCAAACGCCTCAGCCACACTGATCGCTTCGCACGTTCGACGCTCTCGGTCCTCCGTCAGATACGTATTCCTGATCGACGTGGTCACCTTTGACGGACGGTAAATAACCGGCACACCACTGGACTCAAAAACCTCCAACGCCTCAACGTCCGCCGGATGCAGCTTTGTCAACGCCGCAACGTTCGCACCAATCCGACGAGCCGTTATCGCCGAATGGACCACCGCACCACCAAAAAAAGTTTCACTACCCTTCGCCGTAACAATGATATCCTTCGAAACGTGTCCCAAAACCAAACAATCGTATTGCTTCATAGTATTTCTCTGATATTCTGAAAATTCCTGGCCTGAGTACAAAACCCCTTCAACCTCAATCCTTCACCTTGACGTTCCAGAGCGTCGCCGACAGAACCACCGCCAGTATCGCCGCCCCCAGCCAAAAATAAAATACACCCGTAAAATCGTACACCACCCGCTCGCCAACTTCCATCTTATTGGCCTCTAGCATAGCTCCGCTAACCCAGTCCTGACATGCCGCCCCTATATAGCTGAACATCCCCACCACTCCCATCGCCGCTCCGCTGGCCTTCTTCGAACAGATGTCAATCGCAATTAATCCACCTAAAAATACCAACAGTCCACCCAAACCAAATCCAAACATCGAAATCCCCAACAGGTGCAGCGGCTTATATTTCCGCAAAACCCTGAGCTGACCGTCATCCTGCTCAATCCAATAACCTCGCCAACTCATATACCACTTGCTGGAATTGATCTGCCAACCCCCCTCGCCCTCCTCGCTGCTGGTAATCACCACCACGTCATCGTCAGCTAATTCAATCCCCTTTCCCGAAAACACCTTCACAATCGCCTCGTCAACCTTACCTTCCATTCCAAGCTGTTGTCGGTACGTATCATCCATATTAAACAAAAAGGTCGTCGGGGCCTTGAACAAAATTATCATCCCCGAAATCATCATTAATCCGTAAATCAGCGTCGTAACGTTCCGCCGTGACCGGAAAAAAAAGTCCGATACAAAACCCGAACTTATCGCTCCTGCCGTTTCCGCAATCTTGGCCAATGACAACGTAATACCCGCCGTAATCAGCGGATATGATTTCGCCTCCTGCAAATACAGCACTCCCCAACTGTTCACTCCGTATCGGGCCACGTACATCGCCACACACGAAAGCCCCAATATCCATACGTACGGATTTTTAATCACTCCCCACTGCGCCTGATTCACCGATGCCACTCCCCCTGACTCTTCCGGCGCATAATCGTTCTTGTAGTCCGACACCGACGGCAGCCCGTAGGTTTGCGGACGATCCGCCAGCGTAACAAACATCACCAACGCCACCAACAACGAAATCCCACCAGCCCCCCAAAATCCCCATCGCCATCCAAAATACGACACTATCACCGCCGTTACCGCAAACGTAACGCCCTCGCCGATACTGTGCGCCGCACTCCACAAACCATAACGCGTACCTCGCTCGCGGTTGCTGAACCATTGCGACAGCGACGCCCCGCTCGGTGCCGATCCCATCGATTGAAACCAGCCGTTTATCCCCCACAGCACCAAAAATATATAAAATGTCTTGTTAAAACCAAAACAGATTATTATCAGCGACGACACCAGCAGTCCCGTTGACATGAATCGGGCAATGTTGCTCCGGTCCGCCAAAAAACCGTTCACCAGCTTCCCGAACGCATACGTAATATACATCGCAAAGCCGATCTGCCCCATCTGCTCAGCATCCAACACCCCGGATTCTAGCATAGGCTTTTTCGCCACCGAAAAACTCAATCGGCATACATAAAAAAAACTGTAGCCAAACAACAACGAATAAAATACCGACCGACGCTTCCTCTCATAAACCCGACCAATCTCCTTAACATCCCCCAAAAGCTCCTTATCAGCCCCCGTCCGGTAAAATCTACCCACCCCGGACAAAATCCGCTCGATTGGTCCCATCACCTACGCTCTCCTGCAACCGCTTTTTTCTAATCAACATAATACCTGAAATCAACCATACTTCTTTATAATAACATTATTGGATTTTACAATTTAATTTTGTTATTACAATCTTGGTAACTTTCTCGGTTTTATGTATCATCACACGGAGAACTGCATAAGCAACACGCAAAGCTGCGCTGGCAAAACCCCACTCAATATTTATCGTGCGTAATCCCGTCGAGTCCGGCATCTTGTGAATTGGCCAAAATCTCACCGGTCAATGCATTATATTTCCACCCTTCCCCTCCGGACGGCTTGACTTCCAGTTTGTTATCATACACAATTCCCACACTGTTTTCCCCGCTATTTGGCCCAACCGTTTGCTTGGGAAAACCGCTGCGTATATAAGGTCCAAACGGAAACGCCGCCGTCTTCTCATCTGAATAAACACCCTCTATATTTGTGTATTTCGTCAGTTGATTTAATAACGCCTCCTGACTCAACGCCGCGTTTGTCCCGTCGCCCACCGCCCCCGGAAAAGTATTGTTGTGTTCTGCATAATACCGATCAATAGCCGTTCGCAACGTGGACAGATTCGCCCTGCACGCCGCCTCACCCGAAGACTGACTGCTACTGCTGATCCGCGGCACCGCAATCGCCGCGATAATCCCCAATATCACCACCACAATCACCAGCTCAATCAAACTGAACGCTCGGCTTCTCTTCAACATTATCATCTACTACTTCCCCCCAATTTCCCCCTCGTCCTATAAATCAGCCCTCATATCACCACCCACCCACCAATCAGACCGTTTATCAACACCAAAACCTCCAAATCACCACTAATAACCTGCTTCTTTATCGGAAATATCACAACCCAATTCCACAACTTTCCCAAACCCAACTCCCCAAAGCAACAAACACAACCAATCCCCGGCACTTTCTCGTCGCCATAAATCCGCGCCCCCCTTTAATCCGCAACTTCACATAAACTTCTATACCCCAGCCGTCTAACCTCCGACCTCTGACATCTAACATCTGAAATCTGACCCCTGACATCTGACTTCTGACCTCTGACTTCTGCCACCTGCTACCTAATAACTGATAACTAATAACTGATAACTAATAACTGATAACTAATAATTAAAATTTCCCTTAGTATCTTCTTCTAGCCCCTGAACCCTATACCCTGAACCCTGATTTTCCCCCTT
>JAFGSR010000243.1 GCA_016934515.1 Sedimentisphaerales bacterium | reverse complement strand
TCAATCAACAAAATAGCCTGCTTTGCTGAAAATTTGAATTCCTTCAATACCTTCATGATCTTCATGGTTAAAATAAACCGTGAACGCTTAAATTCTGAGAAAGTTGATCGTCCGCTACAGAATGGGTGATTCGAGGTCTCTGGCATGTCTGGCCGGTGCATAAAAAATGGCAGGCCAAATTGACCTGCCACCTCACGAAAATGGGAATTTAATTATTCGCAGGACCCTATTCCTGCAAATATTCGTTTAAAAAGTTATCTAACGCCGCGGAAAGCTTCTCATCGGTGTCATAATTGCCCTGGGCAATGACCTGGCGGATTTCCTCCACTTTTTCCGCCCGAATATCCGGCATTTGAGAAATTTTACTCAGAAAACGGGCTACATTGGAGATTTCCACCTGATCTGCCCGGTTGGTTTCTGCTGGTGCGGATTTGGCTGGACCGGCTCCCTTGCTCATTGCCGAGTTGATCGGCTGGGCGCCTCGATAGCCATTAATGCCATAAATGTTTGTCATAAGAGGGTTTCCTTCAATTATTCTGCAATTCTCTTTCCCCGGGGTTACCTGCCCTTACCACAACATGTGGTACGGTTTACCCCAGGTAACCTGATCCTTGGTTCTTATTCCTACCATGAATTTTATCGACGGTCAGGTTAAAAAAACTTGAGAAAAACCGCAACTAAACCGCGGGCGAAAACAACTCATTATCAGTATAATAAGACTGGTTAGGCCTTGGTTATCGGCCTCGATCTGTTGTCATTGACCTGACAGACCCGATTGGCCTCAACGGCCTGACCAACCTGGAATGAAGCTGGTTTTTTCGGCGCAAAGGACCTATAACCTGCCCTACAATATATAGTTGCGATTTTTCGGGGTTTTTATCGGCTCTGATTTTATTGCCGAATATTACAAATTTTTGCTAGAATGTTCACCGGCGAGTTCGGCAGGCAATCTTCAGGCCGCCCGGCAATGAAACAGTTCAGAGCGGTAGTGATTTTTTTCTGCTGCTGGAAAGGGAAAAATTTATCTTATGAATTTTAAAACTGGAGTAATTTTATAGATGACCCAGGATGATTTTTACAAAATTTTAGGCTTGGCACGCAATGCCACCGCCGCGGAGATCAAAAAAGCCTATCGTCGCCTGGCCCGGAAATATCACCCTGATACCGCCGGAAATAATCCCCAGACCTCTGAAAAATTCAAGCAGGTTCAGGAGGCTTACGACGTTCTCAGCGACACAAAAAAACGCCAAGCCTACGACCGGTTCGGCCACGCCGGACTTAACATGGATGGCCAGCCGTTTCCCGGTGGTGGCCCGCGTCAAAGGTATTCCAGCTCCGGGCCGATAGAGTTTGATTTGTCCGACCTCTTCGGTGGCGGTGGTGGTGGCGGTTTTGGTAGCGGCGGTGGGGGCGTCGGCAGTATTTTTGATCGGCTCCGGCAGCAAGGCCAATCTCACGGTGGTTTCAGAACCGCCTCAGCTCCACCCGCACGAGGCGCCGACATCGAGCATAAGGTTTACGTCAGTTTCGATGAAGCCATCAAGGGTACCACTCGTGATGTGGTAGCCACCATAAATAGCCCCGACGGCCACCAAAAACAGGAACGCATCACCGTCAAAATCCCCGCCGGCGTTGACCAGGGCTCCAAAGTACGGGTCCGCGGCAAAGGCCAACCCAGCCGCGGCGGTGAACACGGCGATCTGATTATCAAGGTCGAGGTCCAGGACCACAAATTTTTCCGACGCGCCGGCAGCGACATTCACCTCGATGTCCCGATCACCGTTGCCGAAGCTGCCCTGGGGGCCAAAATCGACGTCCCCACCCTCACCGGCACCACCACGGTAACCATCCCCCCCTCCAGCGGCGGCGGCAGCAAGTTAAGGCTCAAGGGAAAAGGTATTCATAACCAGAAAAGCGGTAAAACCGGCGACATGTACCTGATTTTGCGCATTGTCCTACCGAAAAAAATCGACGAAACTTCACGTGAACTGCTTGAAAAGTTCGCCCATGACAATCCCCAGGACGACATCCGAAAGCAATGGACTTAGAGCACGAAAAATTGAATTACTCTAGATCAGTTTTTTAGAAAGTGATAACCGCTTGAATAGCAAATCTGTAAAATTCAACCTTGGTAGCCTATTCTTCCGATTGGCTGTGGGAATCATTCTCGTTCTGGCCCTGCCGTTCTGTTGCCTGGGCGACGACGGCAATCAAGCTGATCCTTTGGATTCGCCCGCAAGCAACATCACTGCTAAATCAGAAACCACCACCGACCAGACAGCCACCAACCAGACAGCCACCAACCAGACAGCCACCGGCCAGACAGCCACCGGCCAGACAGCCAACGCTCAGGAAAATCCCTCAGGCAAGCTTCTGCTAAGCAAGGAAGAGCTGGAACAGGAAAAACGCAAACTCCGGCTTATGCTTTCCACCTCCATCATCATTTTGTGCGGTTTTTTCCTGGCCGTTTTTTTGATTACTCTGCTGCGGATCGGCCAACGCTATCGACGCGCCCACCTGTCTAGCCGCGGTAAAGAAACCACAGAATTGTTCGACGCCTGGAGTAATTATCGCCTGGATGAAGACTCCATAGACTTTGATGAACCTGATGATCCAAACCAAAACAATAAAAATCCTTAATCCGGCACCTTACCTTAACGAAAAGATACACCTGATGACGGTCCAGAACCAAAATCCTCAACGCACCCGACAATCTTTTTGCCTGGGCCCCGAACGCCGGCTCAAGAAAACCGTCCAGTTTGAAAAGATTTACTCCAGCCGCCAAAGCATCTCCGACGGGCGACTGGTGGTTTACGCCTTCGCCAATAACACCGACAAATCCCGCCTGGGCCTCTCCGTCAGCCGAAAGCTGGGCCCGGCGGTACTGCGCAACCGTTACAAGCGAACCCTCCGCGAAGCGTTTCGCCGAACCCAATACGAAATTCCCACCGGTTACGATTACGTACTCATCCCCCGCCCCCAGCCGACAATTTCCACCCGGTTGTACTGCGATTCTCTGATACACCTCTGCCGAAAACTTCACCGGCGAATCCAACAAAAAGAAAACCATCCTCCTATAGAACCTCACTCTGGTAAAACTCCTAAAAAATGAAGTGCTCTAATGCCTGACAAAGATTCCGTAAGTAAAAACTTGAACCAGGCCGCCGCCCTGAAAAAACCTCTGGGCCGACTAAATACCCTGGGCCAAAAATTAAACCAGGCTGCTACCCTGCCCTTCAATTTGCTGATTCGCTTCTATCAGTTGGCCATCTCGCCCTGGCTGGGCTTGAACTGCCGATTTGAACCCTCCTGCAGCAGCTACGCTCTCGAAGCTTTACGCCGGCATGGCTTAATAAAAGGCCTCTATCTGGCTCTACGTCGGCTGCTCCGCTGCCATCCTTTCTCCCGCGGCGGCCATGATCCGGTTCCTTGATGGTTTTGGAGTTTGTTATTTTAGGCAGAATGTACAATTCAGGCATGTGTCTTGATGTGGCTCTGCCG
The DNA here is from genome assembly GCA_016934515.1 of Sedimentisphaerales bacterium. Taxonomy (GTDB): domain Bacteria; phylum Planctomycetota; class Phycisphaerae; order Sedimentisphaerales; family SM23-30; genus JAFGSR01. Next base: position 8,099 of record JAFGSR010000243.1, on the reverse strand, counting down.
GAGTCCCCTCCGGCCAAAGCTGGCATCTTGACAACCGCCTGGTTTTAGCTTAGCATCTCCTAATCCGATTAAACATGGCTTTTCGGGGGTGGGTTAATTGGATAAATACTTATCAGTGAATACCCAGGTATTTGTTTTTGGTGGACTCATTATTCGTTCTAAAATAATCTAACAGCCGGGAATTTCTCATGGCCAAAGAAAAAAATTTATCAGAACTCGCTCGCAAGCAGTTGCTGGACCGCATCGAGCAACTGATCGAACAGAAGGATCTTGAGGAATTACGCCAGTTACTCAGCGATTCACGTTCCTCCGATGTGGCTGAAGTCGTCGAGGTGCTCGACGAAATTGCTCGGCAGATTTTGTTCGATCTGCTCGCCCCGGAAGACGCCGGTGAAGTGCTCGAAAAAATCGATGAAGCTACCCGTACCGAAATCGTCGAGGACCTCACCAACGACGAACTAACCAACATCGTCGCTACTCTCCCCCCTGACGAAGCCGCCGACGTGGTCGCCGATCTCAGCGATGCCCAGACTGAAAAAATTCTCGACCAAATCCCCAAAGCTGAATCGGCTCAGATTGAAAAACTCCTAAGTTACGACGAAGAAAGCGCCGGCGGCATCATGACCCCGGAGGTCGTCGCCGTCAACGTCAGCGGCACCATTGGTGATGCCATCGAACAGATCAGAAAGGCCGACCCGGAAGAAGATTTCTATCATGTCTTCGTGGTGGACGAAAATCGAAAGTTCAAAGGCACCGTGAATATCCAGACCCTGCTCCGCCGCCGCCCCGATACCGCTATTGCCGACGTGCTCGAAGAGGAACTGCCCACTGTCGGTCTTCATACCGATCAGGAAGAAATCGCCAACATCTTCCGCAAAAACGATCTGATCGTTATGCCGGTTGTAAATAAAAACGGTATCCTGATGGGACGTATAACCGTTGATGATATCGTTGACGTCATGGAAGAAGAAGCCGAGGAAGACGTCCTGGTCATGGCCGGTACCCACCCCGACGAACTGGACACCCCCAAAATCTTCAAAGCCGCCTCGGTTCGCCTGCCCTGGCTGCTCACTTGCATGATCGGGGCTATGATATCGGGAATTTTCCTGATTTCGATTTTCGTACCCCACTTCAAAAAACCCGAATGGATGAGCATCTTTATGTTTTTCCCGGCCATAATTGCTCTTGGCGGCAACAGCGGCCTGCAAACCTCGACCATCGTTGTTCGAGGACTATCCACCGGCGATCTGGCGGCTCTTAATATTCAACAGGTTTTCTTACGGGAAGGACGCGTGGCGGTCATCGTCGCCATATTCTGCGGTTTTATTGCCGGGGTCATCTCCGCAACCTGGCTTTCTGTTAATCCAGGAGAACTGAATCCCGGCAACGGTGCCATCCTGGGCCTTTCCATCGGTCTGTCCATGTTCTGCGGCATCATCTTGTCCACCTCACTCGGAATTTTCCTGCCCTTTTTCTTTCGCAAAATCGGTGTCGATCCCGCCATCAGTTCCGGGCCGCTGGTTACTACCGCCAACGACGCCTTGGGAGGACTGACCTATCTCAGCCTGGCGCTGCTGCTGCTCAAATGTTTCGGCGGATAAAAATGCCAACTATCACATTCATAAAGTCTTTCTAAAAAAGACTTTATGAATTATGCCCCGAAAATAATCCCAAAATCATCCTCGCTGACACCTGCTTTGGACTAAAATTGCCCATCAAACCAAAATATTGCCGGAAAACCATTTGACAGAACCATTTCTATCATTATAATGCTATGTTTCCCGCAGGGTCCCCGGATTCGGCGGTTTTATAAAAATGTAAATGATCCTGATGCCAAACGGTTGAACGATTAATTCCGCTTGGTTATGGTTTAGTAATTCGGAAGTCTCGCGGCGTAGTTCGTCCAGAGGCAACAACAGGAAAAATTGATAATGCATATAAAAGCTAATCTCCAGAAAACTACTCTGGTTAACCAAGGCCAGGCAGACCCGAAATGGTATCTGGTTGATGCCGGCGGTCAGGTGTTAGGTCGCCTGGCAACCCAAATCGCCATGATCCTGATGGGCAAACATCGTCCCCAGTACACCGCTAACGTGGATACCGGCGACTTTGTTGTCGTAACCAATTGCGAAAAAATACGCGTTACCGGCCGAAAGGCGGAAACCAAAATTTATCAGCATTACACCTATCACATGAGCGGCCGCAACGTCACCAGTTACGCCGATCTAATGAAAAATAAACCGGAAAAAATTATCACCGAAGCCGTTCGGCGGATGCTCCCCAAAAACAAAATCGGCCGGCACATGCTTTCCAAACTCAAAGTTTACACCGGTTCGGAACACCCCCACGCCGCTCAAGGCCCTCAAACACTGGTTTTGAATTAACAAACTAACGTATTTAGTAAAGAGGTTAAAACGTGACAGAAGAACAAGCACAAGGCACTCCGCTGATCGATCCGGAAAAAGTTAAAGCCGTGGTCAACCGGGCCGCCGCCGTTGAATCTCCAACTGTTCAGCCCACCAAAAGAAAACCTACCGCCGACGAGTTAGGTCCCAAAGAATACTGCTGGGGAACCGGTCGGCGTAAAAGTGCCATCGCTCGCGTACGAATCCGCCCGGGTAACGGAAACTTCACTATTAACAAACGCGAAATCACTAATTACTTCCCCAGCTTGCGCGATCAGAAAAATATCCAAAAACCTCTGGCTGCAACGGATTCCCTGGGCAAGTACGATGTCTGGGTAAACATCAAGGGTGGCGGTACCACCGGTCAGGCCGGGGCGGTTTTGCTGGGTTTGGCGCGGGCTTTGTACGTCGCCGATCCGAGTTGCTTCCAAAGCCTCAGAGACGGCGGATTTCTCACTCGGGACAGTCGGGCCGTCGAACGTAAAAAATACGGCAAACGTGGTGCTCGACGCAGCTTCCAGTTCTCCAAACGTTAATACAACTACCCGAAAAATATCAAGCTTCTGCTCTTTTCGGGCAGGAGCTTTTTTTATGCCGGTTTCTTGAAATTATTCTATTTATTGGAACTTAATTTTTACGACAGTCAGGGCAACCGCCTGAATTGTCCGGAAAAGCCTGTTCAGGAACAATCATGATTAAAGTAGCGATTATTGGGGCGTCGGGTTACACCGCCTGGGAAACGATTAAAATCCTCTTGCGGCACAACCAGGCCCAATTGACTTATCTAACTGCCCTGCCGGAGGAGTGCGGACCGGTTACGGAAATCTTCCCCGCTCTGCGCGGCCGACTGGACCTGAACATCGAACCGGTGGACCTGAACAAATTGTCCGATTCGGCTGATGTCGCCCTGTGCTGCCTGCCTCACAAAGTCTCCATGGATTATGTTCCCCAACTGCTCTCCGCCGGTGTAAAAGTGGTGGACTTCAGCGCCGACTATCGCATCCATGACGCCGAGTTGTACGAACGGGTTTATCAGGTCCCGCATACCGACCAGGCCAACCTGCCCCGGGCGGTCTTTGGCTTGCCGGAGTTGTTCCGAAAAAATATTATTGGGGCCGATCTGGTCGCCAATCCAGGCTGCTACCCCACCGCCGCCAGCCTGGTCCTGGCGCCGCTGTTAAAAGAAAAAATAATCGCTCCCGACGACATCATTATAAACGCAATTTCCGGGGCTTCCGGCGCCGGGCGAAAAGCGGCTCTACCCTTTCATTTCCCCGAAATGAACGAAAATCTGTTCGCCTACGCCGTCGGCTCACATCGCCACATGCCCGAAATCAACCAGATCCTGGCCGACTTCACCGGAACACCCGCCGACGTTCTCTTCCAGCCCCACGTCGTCAGCATCGATCGGGGAATCACCGAAACCATTTATTGTCGGCCCCTGATGAATATCGACCAACAAAAATTGAGCGATTTATATCATCATTATTACGGCGACGAACCCTTCGTGCGGATTCTGAACACCCCGCCCAAGCTCAAGGACATCGCTAACACCAATTTCGTAGACATCTTCGCCACGGTCACCGGCGGCAAGGTTGTGGTCTTCACCACCATCGATAACCTGGTCAAAGGAGCAGCCGGCCAGGCGGTCCAAAACATGAACATCATCAGCGAACTGCCCGAAACCGAAGGATTACTTTCCTAGGCCTTTGAAAAATAAACTCTCACTTTTTTGTCATTCCCGCGCAAGCGGGAATCCAGTATTTTTTCAGTGTGCTGGGGCAGGGAAAACATAAATCAGGGAAAAACACGAGGCAAATCAATGGCTAACAAAACACTCACCGCCCCCCAGGGATTCAAAGTCAGCGCCGTCAAAGCCGGCATCAAAGCCAGCGGCAAACTGGATCTGGGATTAATCATCGCCGATGCTCCCTGCAACGTCGCCGCCACCTTCACCACCAACAAAGTTGTCGCCCCGTCAGTTGTGATCGACCGCGAAAAGGTTCGCTCCGGAAAAACTCAAGCCGTTTTCGTCAACGCCGGCAACGCCAACGCCTGCACCGGCAAACGCGGTATTCGCGACGTCCACACCATCTGCCGACAGATCGGCCAACGTCTGAATATCGATCCGCAGCAGGTCCTGGTCTGCTCAACGGGAATCATCGGTGAATACCTGCCCATGCCTCGGCTGCGCTCAGGAATCGACCACGCCATCGACCAATTGAGCACCTCCGCCCAAGCCGGCCAAAATCTGGCTCAGGCCATTCTAACCACCGACCTGGTGAAAAAAATCTCCAGCCGCCATTTCAAGTTGGATTCAAAGGAAGTAACCATCTCCGGCATCGCCAAAGGCTCCGGAATGATCGCCCCCAACATGGCTACCATGCTCATTTTCCTGACCACCGACGCCAACATCTCATCACCCGCCTTGCAACGCTGTTTCAGCCGGGTTGTCTCCCAAACTTTCAACAAAGTAACCGTTGACAATCACATGAGCACCAGCGACACCGCCATCATCCTCGCTTCGGGTCGCGCCCAAAATCCCCGGATCACCAAAAAAAATCAAGCTTATGAAAAATTCTCCCGCGAACTGCACAGCCTCTGCGACGACCTGGCTCAACAATTGGCCGCCGACGGTGAAGGGGCCAACTGCACCATCAACATCCGCGTCGCCGGCGCCGCCTCCCCCCAGCACGCTCGTCTGGCTTTGCGGGCCATCTCCGACAGCCCTCTCGTACGCTGCGCTTTCAACGGCGCCGATCCCAACTGGGGTAGAATCGTCAGCGCCGTTGGCTACAGCGGCGCTCGCTTTAATCTCGAAAAACTCTCCTGCAAAATTGCCGGCACTCCGGTTTTTCACGCCGGACGACCCCGCAAATTCAACGCCGCCCAACTTAGCAAAAAAATGAAAGCCAAAAAATGGGCCGTCGAACTCAACCTCGGCGTCGGCCGCTTCGAAGATTTCTGTTACACCTGCGATCTCTCCCACGAGTACGTCAGCATTAACGCCGATTACCACACCTAAGCCCGCACTTAACCGCTCCGTTTCAAACGCAATCTTTGCCCGTCAGGTTTCCCCTGACGCTAATGGCCGCCGATAAACACTTTTCACCCCGGATATCGGACCTCGCCAAACGCAAAATCTGTAAATATTCATCACGCTACTTCAAACTACCAATAAAAATTATGTTTAAGTACGTTTAAAAGTCCTTTGTCAGTTTGGCTAAATTCCTCTCTCTATATAGCATTAACCACTAATTATCACTGTCAGCAAGGCCGATGGTAACTTTAGCAAAGCTATCTTTGCATACAGGACCGTCACTATGTTTATGTATACAACAATGGATTAGTGGGAATCCAACAGGTCAGGGAAAAACGGATAATGAAACGCAGCAGTACTCAGTCAAATAGCAACGATATAGAAAAACTGGAAAAACTTCTAAAAAAAGCCTCAGTTCCTACTCTGCCGGTTGTTGCTCAGAAGCTTATCGAATTATGCAATAACGAAAATGCCACTTTTGCACATTTCGGACAGGTTCTCGAAGCCGATCCGGGGCTCGCTTCCAGAATTCTAAAGGTCGCCAATTCAGCTTATTACAGCTTACGGAATAAAGTTACCACCCTCGAACGTGCTATCGGCGTGCTGGGTTTAAAATACGTCAAAACCACCGCCTTGGGTTTTCATCTGGTCACTGCCCTCAATCAGTTTAAAGCCGATGGTTTTGACCTCGGCACCTTCTGGCATCATAACCTTCTACGCGGCGTCTTGGCACGCCAGTTAGCAAAAAAATATTGCCCCGACCGTTGCGACGAAGCTTTTCTTATCGGACTACTTCAGGACTGCGGAACTCCCTTTCTCGTAGAGGCCCTGGGTATCGCTTATGCCGAAATCTGGACCGAAAGCCGTGGCTCCCAGTTATCACTTTTTAAATTAGAACAAGAGGTCTTCGAATTCGATCACGTCATGGCCGCCAAGGTGCTTACCGATCAGTGGGGACTGCCGGAAATCCTTTCCCAGCCCATCCATTCCCACCATCACCGGCCCCCTTCCGAACCCAGCCAGGTTCAACTGACTCAGCTTTGCCAGATAAGCTATTTCGTCGGCGCTTTATCCCTCAACAATCCTCAATCGCTCATCGAAGAAGATTTGACCCTGCCGGATTATTGTCAACGCGTTTTTAACATCAACAGCAACGGAATGTCCACCTTGCTCCAGGATGCCAAGCAGGAATACTATCGAATCTCTCAGGTTTACAGCAATATTCTTTCCGGTAATGAAGATGTTACTGAATTAATCGTCCAGGCCCACTCTTTGCTTAGCGACCTCTCTGAAGATATCTCCCGAGAAGCCTTTACCCTGGAAGAAGAAGTCAAAAGACTAAAAGCTCGCTGCTCCACACTCACCAGTTCCGTGGACGAATATGAAAAACAGGCTGAATCCGACGACTTAACTGGTCTGGCACTACGCAGCCCCCTCGAAAGATATCTCGATAACGCCTGCTGGAAAGTCTCCAACGATGAAACTTCTCTCGCGGTAATCTTTATTGACTTGGACAACTTTAAAGACATCAACGACTATCATAGCCACGCCGCCGGCGATCGCGCCCTCATCGAAGTGGCAAACCTGTTAAAAAATCTTTTCGGCGAAAGCGGCTGCATCTGTCGTTATGGCGGCGATGAATTCGTCGTCGCCCTCATGGGACTCAAAGCTCGACAGGCCGTCAAACTGGCCAAAGGCTTGATTAAAAAAGTTCATCAAATCAAAATGCCTGTTAGAGCAAATTCACTCGAGTCACAAATCGAATTCTCCTGCAGTGCCGGAATGCTCTTCTGCGAGCCCGGCTCCCAACCCGGTAAAAGCTCCCGAATTCTCGAACTCGCCGACCACCAAATGTACGAGGTCAAAAAACACGGAAAAGACAACATGCGCTTCCAGATCGTCCCCTCCAAAAACTCCCCGCTGAGTACCGCTGACAATTCCGAATTGAAGCAATATAAAGGCGACGACCATCCCCTACAAACCAATATCCTCCAGTCCGACGAATAACCAAAATAATTCATCCTTCCACCCCCTGTCGTCATTCGCCATAATTTTTTTGTGGCCAACAAAAGTCCGCGGTTATCTGCGGTTACATCTTGCTTACAGCTTGACCGCTCTAAACCTTATTGTGGCTATAAAATCCGCGTTCATCTTGTCGCGGCAAAGCTTAAGCGGAGTCGGATCGGCGTTTATCTGCGGTTTCAGCCTTTCCCCCCATCATCCTTCCCCGCTACGCCATAGCTTCGCGGCGGCGAGCAGGCTTTCTTCTCCGTGGCTATCTTAAAATCCGTGAAAACTTGTCTCGTCGTAGCTTCGCTTGTCATGTCGGAGCTTCATGCGAAGACAGATGCGAAGACAGAAGCAGAATCGGATCCATATTTATCCGCGGTTTCATATAGACTTCTAAACTTCAGCCATCTAACCTCCGACCTCTGACCTCCGACCTCTGACATCTAACATCTGATTTCTGACTTCTGACCTCCGACCTCTGACTTCTGCCACCTGCCACCTAATGACTGATAACTAATAACTGATAACTAATAACTAATAACCAATAACTGATAACCAATAACTGATAACTAATAATTAAAATTTCCCTTAGTATCTTCTTCTAGCCCCTGAACCCTATACCCTGAACCCTGATTTTCCCCCTT
>JAFGSR010000021.1 GCA_016934515.1 Sedimentisphaerales bacterium | reverse complement strand
TCCGTACATGATAAAGTTTTTGAGTTCTTAATAGAAGCCTTGGCTTCCGCGGCTTAGGTACTCGTAAAAGTGCGAAAGTTCACTGATAGTCATCCTTGATATTTTCCCGCATGGAAAACAGAATTTTCCGGCCATCGAAACTTATTTCCAGGTCCCGGACCATACCTTCTGTTAACTCAAGTAAAGTATTTACCCTGCCAGTAGATGAGAGATCGATGGTCTTTATTGCACCGCTGCCACGAAAACTGTTCGTATTAATCTCGCCCGTCTGAAACATCGTAGCGGTATTATGATGATCTGCCGGGTATTGAGGGCGAACCACAAAAGCTATGGGCCGAATATTTACCAGTGGATTTCCAAGCAAAACCTGCCGTTGAAAGGATTGCATTGATCTATTAAGTTGGTCTAGCTTGAGCTGTATGGATTGATCCGGTTGTGGTGATGCTGCCTCAATTTCAGCAAGGCTTGCTTGATATTCCTTGAGTTTTCCCAGATAACCAGTAAAGTGCTCTGGATAGCTCTCCGCCAAGTCCTCTAATGCCGACTGTAGGGCATCCAGATTGATCTTGTCCGGTTGTGGGGCAGCAATAGATTCGATATTTATGTCCAATAACAGAACAAGTAAAAGAAAAATATTAATAGGCCTTATGAATCTTTTCATTTTTATACACTTTTTGCTAATAAATATTTTCATAGGATGAGGCATATTTTGCCATAACGCGCCATCATTATATGCTATACTGTTCCGAAATGACATGCTTGATTTCAAGGATAACATACGTTATCTTAAGGCACTCTGAACGCTAAATATTTATCACATATATGGTTAAACCCTTAAAATGGGGCAACGTAAGATTTTGATTTCGTACGGAGAAAATTATGTTTGTTAAGTGTTTAAATGGAAAATCCTGTCTCAAATATATGTTACTTATCCTCGGATTTTTCTTAACTTCTCAACTCTCCGCTGACATTCCTGCTGCTTCCCCTGATGCGATCTATCTTTACGATTTACGTTATACCTTTGATATCGATACTAATGACTCTCAACAGGTCAAAATGGCTTGGGATCATTGTCACACCGTTGCCGCTCTGCAAGGGCTGGTTAACCGCCAAAACCCTCTCTTATACCTGAGATTCACGAATTCCCAGCACGCCGACAAAAACATCGATGATTATTGGTTGGATAAACTCTCGCAACCAAGCCAGTGGCTGCATAATCGCCCCGTCCAAACCATTCACGATATTAATGCACTGATCACCAGATTTCGCCCCCAATTCAAAGGCTGCGTAGTTTACGATCCCAAAGTATTTGCCACCAGCAACGTAGCTTCCACAATTGCCGGCGTCGAAAACCTTTTACCCATCCGCTATGACCCCGCTCCCAAAAGCCTTTACTCCCGGTTGATTGCCAACGGACCAAAATTACCCGTCAAAATCTGGCTGCTTAAACCAGATGGCCAGTCAATTTTCACCGGCAAAGGTCAAATCCCCGACACTAACCGCTCCTCCACCGGCTCTGCTAAATGTGATGCCTATCTTTGGCTAAAATCCAGGTATCTCGACACCGGACGATGCAATTCCAGTTTTGCCGCCTACTATATTGATCAGTATTGGATGAAAAAACCTCGTAACTGCGTGCTCAATCATCACTGCCTGACAAATCACGATTATTTCATCAGTAAAAAAGCTTTCTTTTTTGACCTCCACGTTTGGCCTGAAGAAACTCCCATTGACGATCCTCTGCAAAAGCCCGGAACCGACCGTGAAACCTTGAAGGAATTATTGCTCAGCGCCTATCAGCAAAGTGGCAAAGACCCAATTATCCACATCGGCGGCTTCGTACCCTGGGCCTACAAATACACCGCCGATCATCCCGAAGCCGGCGGCAAACATGGCGGCGTCGATTCCGAATGGGAATATGGCAAAATCATCTCCGCCTACAATGCTTTCATGGATGCCGACGCTATTGGATACGGCGCCATGGCCAACGCTTCTTTTTATCAGCACTTTCCTCTCAAAAAAAATTACCCCCAAAAATGGATCACCCATAAAAATCTCATCGATCGCGGTTTCCTGACCCCCGATGGACGCGTAAATTTCAAAGACCGGGATTTCCTTATCTTTTACGTTGGCGATTATGACTGTGCCGCTTGGCTCTATCAGCGTTTCCTGGATATCTGGGACGACCCCAACCGGGGCAAACTACCGCTTATGTGGTGTATCAGCCCCATCATTGATCGCCGGGCACCCATGGCCATGCATTTTATGCGCCAAACTGCTACCGACAATGATTACTTCGCTGCTGCTGATAACGGCGCCGGATACCTGGAACCCGGGATGCTGCAGGAACCCCGCGAAATTTCACACCTGCCTTCCGGCCTCGATGCCTGGGCTAAACACTGTAAAATTTTCTTCTCCCGCTGGGACTTATCCATTACCGGATTTATCATTTACGCTCACGGACCCGAACTCAATCAAAAGGGGCTGGATTGCTATGCCTCTTTCAGTCCCAATGGTATTATCCCATCACGAGGCCCTGCGACTCTTCTGCACAATAATATGCCTGTCCTTCGCCATGATCATGATGTGAACGAATCCAATCCCGTCGATGCCGCCCGTCACGTCGTCCAACGCATCGCCCAACGCCGCGAACAAAACCATCCCCCTTTCCATTGGTTCCGTAATATCCTGAAAACTCCCACCTGGTACCTGCAAACTTACAACGAAATAAAAAAACAGAATCCACGTATCGAATTATTGGACGCACCCACTTTTTTTGAACTATATCGCATCTACCTGAAAAACCATCCCCATGCCGCACAGGGTGATATCAAGTAATACCTCTATTGCGAATGCACGATTAACGCTCTTGAACAGAATATTTAGCAATATGTCGAACACCAAACCGGCCCTCACCCTTACTACCTCAGGACTTTAACATAACACGCATGACGATACTCGAATCCACGATTCCCGAATACAAAGTTCTAAGCCCAGAACTGTAAACTCCTGCAAAATAATGTTTTAGAAACGCCAAACACAAATTTGCCGCCCCGGGCATTAGTGATCGGAGACCAAGATACTGTTATAATCTTCGAGTTTCAGTCGACTCAGAAACACACCTTACAACCTGAAATAAGTTCCCCCTCCCCCAATAATTCACCCCAAAAGGCGGATTAATGGCCCTCCATGGAAACACGTGCCCCCAATATCCCCCTTTCACTATCTTGACCAGACAATAATATCACGCTATTCCGCAAATCATGCTATTCCGCAAAATGTATCACATTCCGGATTATTACAAAAAAATTAAATTACCGCCCTTATACTGCCCATGTAATTACATAAATTTGTTGATTTTGTGATTATTTTCGTGTAAAATGCCGGTTTGTAATATAATTCGTAAGTCTCACATGCATGACCTGATGTTTGACTACAGTCACAGTGGTTATTATCTCTCAACACAGCGAATAATGGTTCTTAATAGTTCTTTGGAAGGAGTACTTGAAAATGACCTTTAAGAAAATTTTACGGAAATTCCATAATTATTCCTCAAAATCACCTGCAGGCAAACAGGCCAATGCTACCCGTTACTGCGGCCCCCAGATGCAACTCGAACAACTGGAACCACGGGTCCTACTTAGCGTCAGCGTCACCGACCTCAATTCTCTTACCGCTCTTCAATTAGCCCAAAGCCTGGTAGGTTCCGGCGTCCAGATCAGTAATGCTTCCTTTACCGGTGCAAACGTAGCCGGCGGCAGCTTCATCGGCGGCCTCTCCGAAGGTATCGGTATCGAATCCGGTGTCATTCTTAGCTCAGGCAACATCACCAATGCTATCGGACCTAACAACAGTGATTCAAAATCGAGTAATAATAGTACTCCTGGCGACAGTGATTTGAACTCATTGATCACAAGTTCAACAAATGATGCCGCCGTTCTGGAGTTTGATTTTGTGCCCACCCAAAGCACCATCAGCTTCCAATACGTCTTTGCCTCCGAAGAATATAATGAATATGTTGACCAGTACAACGATGTGTTCGGTTTCTTTGTCAATAGTCAAAATATCGCCCTGATCCCCGGCACTTCCGATCCGGTAACTATCAATAACGTAAACAATGGCGATCATCCCCAATATTACCGTGATAATGATTATGGTGATTTCTCGAATAATACGCCCTATCCCACACAATTTGACGGCTTTACCTCAGTACTGCAGGCGGTTGCCCAGGTTACCACTGGTACCTCGACACATATCAAGCTTGCTATTGCAGATGCCGGCGACAGCGCGTGGGATTCCGCGGTATTCCTCTCCGGGGGCAGCTTCGTAAGTAGCCTGGCTGATGTCTCTCTAACTCAAACCGTTTCCGACAACACAGTGCAAGTAGGCGAAACTTTCGTTTATACCATCACCGCAACCAATAACACCGCTGTCAATGCCACAGGTGTATCAATTTCTGACACCTTACCCGCAGGCATTGTATCCATCGGGGCAAGCAGCACCCAGGGTGTCGTCAGCGTGGCCAGCAATACCATTAACGCCTCGCTGGGAACTTTAACACCCGGACAATCCGCCACTGTTTATGTAACTGCTCAGGGGACCTTAACGGGAACCTTCTTAAATTCCCCCTTCGTCTCGGCAAACGAATACGACCCCGACGCCAGCAACAATACCGACACCGATTCGGTTACCGTATCTGCCGGGTCCAACAATTCAAGTATTCATGGCACCGTCTGGAATGACACCGACAGCGATGGCGCGTGGGATCTCAGCGAAGTCGGCCTCGGCGGCGTCCTGGTCTATCTCGATGCCAATCTAAACAGCACTTTTGACGGCGGCGAAGCATTTACTGTCACCAATACTGATAATGTCCTTACTACCATCGACGAATCAGGAACCTATTCTTTCTACGGTTTGACGGGCGGAAATTATTCGGTTAAGCAGATTCTGCCCATCGGCTTCACTCAGACCGCCGCACCTTTGACTATTGCTTTAGCTTCCAGCACTGCATTTATCGACGCCAATTTCGGTGACGCCTCTGCACCAACCAGTATCACTGAAGCAACCATCTCCGGCGTTAAATTCCTCGACCTCAACGGTAACGGCATTCGCGACGGCGGCCTCATCCAGGGTACCCAGCCTGACGCGGTCTTCGTTATCGACGTCTCGGGCAGCACCACCAGCGGCTTCAAAGGAACTCCCGTGGGCGACATGAACAGCGACGGCAGTTCCAATACCATTCTTGATGCCGAAATCGCCGGGTTTATCGCTCTCAATCAACAGCTTATCGCGCAAGGCTTCGGCAGCACCGGAAACGTTTCCATTGTTTCATTCGGATCTTCTGCTTCGGCACTCGATATGGACCCAGCAACCGCCGGAACTCAGTTATCCACCACTCCAACAGCCGATAACGACGGCAACGGTGTGCCGGACGTTGAGCAAATCCTCAAAACCCTGACCTCCGGTGGTTCAACCAATTACGAAGCGGCTTTGCAAACCGCTACAAACACCATCACCTCTGTCGGCACCACTACCGGCAACGGAAACGTAATCTTCCTGTCCGACGGCGAACCGAACAGTTCCAATTACAGCGACGAAGTTGCCACCCTCCAGGCAACCGGCGTGAACATTCGAGCCTTCGGCGTCGGCACCGGGGCCAAGCTACCCCCCCTGCAGATTATCGACCCCAATGCCGCAATTTTCACTTCAACTAACGAATTGCTGAATGTATTCAGCGGTGCGGGCGGTGGCGGTGGCACAACATACACCGAAAACGGCATGCCCGGCGTAACCATCTATCTCGACCTCAACAACAATGGCGCACTCGACAGTAACGAACCTGCTACCATAACCGCCGCCGATGGCAGCTTTTCCTTTACCGGCCTTACCGTCGGCCAAACTTACTACGTCCGCGAAATTCTCCCGACTGGTTACCAGCAAACCGCCGGGCCTTACACCATAACTCTCACTACCAATGGTGCTCAAAATATGGATTTCGGTAATATGCCAACCTCGACCACCGACCCGGACCCGGACACCATCTCCGGTTGGAAATTTAACGACCTTAACGGTAACGGCGTCCGCGACGTCAACGAGCCCGGTCTGGCTGACTGGGAAATCTTCCTCGATGCCAATGGTAATAACACCCTCGACCCCGGCGAAGAATACACCCTTACCGAAGATGACGGTTACTTCGAATTCTTTGCTCTCGACCCCGGCACCTACAATGTCGCCGAAGTCGTTCAGACTCTCGACTGGAACCAGACCTATCCCGGCAGTCCCGGCTTCCCCGCTTACCACACCGTAACTTTGGTTGACGGCTCTTTCGTCAACAACATCCTGTTCGGTAACCACGAAAAACTGCCCTCCGGTGTTTCGGTTGACACTATCGCCGGTGTCAAGTTTGACGATGTCAACGGCAACGGAATTCGCGACGGCGGCCTCATCCAGGGTACTCAGCCCGATGCCGTTTTTGTTATCGATGTATCCGGCTCTACTTCCGGCAGCTTCCTGGGAACCCCGGTTGGCGACCTTAACGGTGACGGCAAAGCCAATACCATTCTGGATGCCGAAATCGCCGGCTTCATCGCCCTTAACCAACAACTTATCGACCTGGGCTTCGGCAGCACCGGACGTGTCTCCATTGTGCGGTTCAATTCCTCCGCTCAACAATTAGACATGAATCCACTGGCTGCCGGTTCACAATTGTTCGCCACCCCTTCCGCCGATGCTGACAGTAATGGCGAACTTGATGTCGTTCAGGCCCTGAAGACCTTAATCCTCGGCGGCGGCACAAACTACGAACCGGCTCTCGAACTGGCTCGCGACGCCTTAACCACCATGGGCTCCACTGCCGGAAACAACAATGTAATTTTCCTCTCTGACGGCGAACCGAACAGCTTGAACTATTCCGACGAAGTTGCCGATCTGCTAGCCGCCGGCGCAAATGTCAGTGCTTTCGGCGTGGGCTCCGGTGCCAAATTGAGTCCGCTCCAGCAGATCGACTCCAACGCCGCCATCTTCACCTCCACCAACGAACTACTAAACGTATTTAGCGGCTCCTCCGGCGGCAGTGGCGGCGGCACCAGCTATACCGAAGGCGGCCTGGCCGGCGTAACCATCTTCCTCGACCTCAACAACAACGGCACTCTCGACACCAACGAACCTTTCACCCTGACCGCAACCGACGGCTCCTATTCCTTCACCGGCCTGGACCTCTACCAAACTTACACCGTTCGCGAAATCGTACCGACCGGGTATGTCGCAACTACCGGACCATTCACCGTTGAAGTCGGCGAAGACCAAACCCTCAACGTTGATTTCGGCAACACCGCCGCTCCCGAAGAAAATTACCCAGATCTGGAAGCCAAATCCTTAACTGCATCTCCCAGTGGCATCGTTGTCCCGGGCGACAAAGTAGGCTTGTCCTTTATAGTTACTAATGTCGGACAGGAAATCGCCAAGGGCCCGGTTAATGTTTATTTCTATGCCTCTACCGATTCCGTCCTCGATGCCCAGGACTCTCTAATTGGCAGCCTTACCAACAAGAAAGTCGATCTTGACCCCGGCGAAGACGCCAAGCCCTTCACCCTGAAAAATTATGTTATCCCGGCCGACATGCTCCCCGACATCGTCACCATCTTTGCTACAGTTGAAGCCGCCGATGCTTCAATTAACGAAGTCAACCTTACCAACAATACCACAAGTACCGACCTGGATGTCAGGTGGCGTTTTGGTAGTTGGGATGAAGATGGCGACGGTACAATCGATCGCAGCAATGTCAAACTCAGTGTCAACGATACCGATGGCACCCTCTGCACCTTCACCATGTCCGGCGCCGGATATGGCGAGTTGAACGGACCCAATTTCATGACCATGACCCTGAACAACTCAACCATAGCTTCCAAAGTCGCCATCAAAACCAACGGCGGCACTATCCCCGGCACTACCGTTCAAAATGTTACCGCTGATGGCGACTTGGGCGACCTAAAAGCCAGCACCACCAACCTGGGCAACTCCTTCTCTGCTGTCGGCCAGGTTAACAAAATGCTCATGGCCGATGCCGTTGCTAACGGTAAACAAATTTCACTCAACATCGGCAACAGTTCGGCAACATTAAAGAAGGGTTGCAATGTCGCCTTCCACAAAATCAAAAATCTTGACCTCACCTCCACCTCCGCTTTAGGCACGGTAACCTTTGCCGAATGGCTCGACGACGGAACACCTGACGACATCACTGCCCCCAGCATCATCAAGCTCGAAAGCAAAGGCGACAAGAAAAATAACCTCGCCGGCAACTTCCAGGCCGACGCATTATTCACCGACACCAGTTCAACCATGGACTTAATTGTTAACGGTCTGATGCAGGGCGCTTCGGTAAAAACCGCCGGCAGCATCAAGGGTGTCAAACTCGCCGCTGCTCTGGATAGCAATATCTTCGCCGGTATCAATACCGCTCTTTCGGTAATACCCACCAGCAACACTCAGATAATCAACAACGCCGCTTCCATCAATAGCGTTAAAATGGGCGGTAAGCTCACCATCGGCGATTATCTCGGCTATACCAACAACCACTCGTTCTCAAATTCGGTTATCTCTTCTCCCACCATCGGCTCGGTCAGCCTTATCGGCGTCGAACGTTACAACAGCGGCCAGGAACATGGCATTGCCGGCACCAATATAACATCCGTCAAGGTCAAACAACCCGACGGTGTTTCTTATAGCTGGTCCGGTTCTACTAACACCTGGAAAACCATCCCCGCCGGTGGCTGGCAGGATTTCGACATCAACATCCTCTAACCTCTTTAACGGTCCAGACCGTCTTAACAACCAAACCAAGGCTCGTCAGCTCGACGGGCCTTTTTTATTACCTCTTCCGCAAAGGCGGGGTTTCAACACTTAAGACTCATACCCTTATACCGATTCGCCGTGATTGTCGTTGACTTTTCAATAATTTAAGCTAAAATGAATGATTGGTTTACGTTTAACATTTTTAATCATTCCGATTCGTCTGGTTTTTGCGATGATTTTTATGAATCGTTTTTAATAACCGGAATCGGCAAAGCGGCTGCAGACAGAAAAACGAATAATTCCCCGCGATATTGCGGGAAAGGAAGAAACAATGTATCGAATTATTGAATTTAAACAGGGTAAGGGTAAGACGTTAGCCCGATTTGACACGGAAGAGGAAGTGGCCAAATATCACAACTCCGCTCAGGATAAATCTGGACCCGCCAGCGGCGAAACCACAAAAAAACACTGCATCGTGGAATTTGAACGCGGCACCGATAATTGCGAAATACTGGCCCAGTTCGACACGCCCGAAGAGGCCGCAGAATATTACCAAACTGTCGAAGACAAACACGATCCCTTCGGACCGTTCCTCATTTTGGCCTTGGAATTGCAACCCGGCGGTGATTACGACGACCTTCAGCGAAAACCCCAGTATCGACAATCCGGAAGTTGGGGCAAAAAATAACTGTTGACCTACTCACTTCAGCCTATTGTTTAGATCAAAAACACGCTAAATATGATGTACGAAATCCAGACAAAGCGAATTTCCCGTAGTCTTCCTCGCTTGGGCGGTCCAGCCCGAACAAACGCTACCGTTTCGGTGTGAGCGGGAAAGGAAGATTCGCCTGAATGTTGTCTTGGAATGGGGCGATACGCAAAAATAGCAAAATTAACCTGATTTTACTTAACTATCGAAAGCCCATTACACATTACAAATCCTTTTAGGTTAAGACTTTAGCCACGTAGGACCGGTGGGACATCGCTGCCTTTCGCGTTAAATCATCGACTTTTTTAAAAAAATATATGAAAAATATAATTTAACTCTGGACAGAAAACCGATATGCCCCTAAATTGCACCCCATATAGAGATCGGTTCGCTGAACGTGTAAATCAGGTTAGAGACAGTTTCATTTCTGCTTCCCACCAGAATTTCTCCTTCAACTTTCCATCTTTTATGAGGCTGAGTTGTCAGCCACTTTCCCTATGGCCTGGAAAGTTTAATATGGGTCATAAACCCGAAAATAACAGGAGATTTTGTTATGGGTAAAAAAGTGTATGTTGGAAACATGAGTTATGAAACGTCTCAAGCTGATTTGGAACAGATGTTCAGCGAACATGGCACCGTCGAAAGTGCCCAGGTTATTACGGACCGAGACACCGGACGAAGCAAAGGCTTTGGATTCATCGAGATGAGTAGCGATGATGAAGCTCAAGCTGCGATCACGGCACTGGACGGAAAAGACTGTGGTGGCCGTGCTCTAAAAGTCAACGAAGCCAAGCCTCGTACCTCTGGTGGTGGCGGCGGTGGTCGCGGTGGTTACGGCGGCGGCGGCGGCCGAGGCCGCTATTGATCGTACTCAATGGATGCCTTCACACCTGGCAGAGTCCGTCCTAATGGGCGGCCGGTTTTATAGTTGCCAAATAAGTATTATGGCTTTGTCATTTCGCTTACCCGGCTCTATGTGTGTGATTGGCATACATTAGTGGATTAAAAAATGAAGACCGCAGTTTCTCACGATTCTGCGGCCTTTTTTATCACAAGGCACCATACAAGGTCCCTTAAATTGCTCTAAACTTTCGACATCAGGTGAAGGTCTTCGAGTTCTTTGCGCAGACTTTCAAGGTCGGCAAGGAAACGCCGGCGGTTTTCCGCAACGCCTTCCAGCGCCAGGCGTTGATAGTACTCAATCCCTTTGAGAAGGTTTTCCCTGACTTCCTGGAAGTATTTCGACGCACGTGTGGACAATTTCAATGAGTACCTTTCCATCTCTTCGCGAAGATTATCAATGTATATCTTAAGCTCTCGGATAAACATATGCGGACGATCTGGATTTGTCAGCAGGGATAAACGCCCATAAATATGTCCCACCATCTCCTCCAGAGATGCAACTTTTGAAAAATCCGCAATACCCGGACCGCAACAAATTGTAGATGTGGCAGTCGGCTCAATACCAAGCATGGTCTTTACTGAACCGCCCAACTCGTGGCAAATACAGGCCTTGGCAAAAATGTCTTCCTTCACTACGGCAAGCTGAGCTTCAGAATAACCTTCACTTGGAAGATGTTCGAGTTTTAGCTTCTGATAAACACGTGATGCTGTACAGATCGGAATCTTGGTAAACTCAGTATTAGTAACGGCATATTTCTTGGGACAAGGGGCACCGGGCTTGCCTTTCTGGATGCGAGAGATACGGGTCATTTCACTACTCGAATTAAGTAGGTTCCAGTACAGAATCCCCAGTGGCGAACCATCGGTAAGCCTTACATCCTTTTCGGTAGCCTGGACAAGTTTTTCCAGATGCTCCTCGTCAACGTTGGCTACTTCGGGAACCAGCATAAACGGCGTACACCAACCCGTGCCATCAACATTATAATATTGTCGCAGAAACTCATCTTCTTCTGTGGTACCGATGCCCCCCTGAACGGTAATACGCACCGGGTGAGGTTTATCAACAGTTGTCCGATCATGCTCGATCAGGGCTTTGATATAGATTGGATGGAGCGTCTCTATCAGCTGGGGTAATTTACACTTGAACTCTTCCAGTATCGGACCCATCAACTCGCCTTTGGTGGCAAAGGCATGGCCGCCGCAATTTAGACCTGATTCAACTCGATACTCCGAAACCCACAGCCCCCGCTTGGCCAGGTATTTACCCTGAATTATTGCTGAACGATGATCGCTTACCTTCAGTACAATTTTCTTCTTCATGAAACCTTGTTCGTCAGGAAAAAAATCTTCGAACTGGGCCAGATAGCTGTATAAATGCGGATTCATTCCTGCCGAGAAGATTATTGCAGATTCCAAGGTGCTCTTAGCGAAACCTCTCAGGGCTGCCATGGCGTCGGCAAATTCCGGTGAAAGCTTTTCGCCGTTGCGGTACAGGTCTCGATTAAGTTTGGTCATTATATTGACATCGATACTGCCCGGTACCACCTGACTGCGAAGTACTTCCTGCAACTGCTCCTTCTCCTGTGGATCTGTAGTTGCCAGCATTTCTTGATAAGCCTGCTTAGGCGGACACTCCGGCAATAACTCAAAATAACGGGTGATTTGGCTGCCCGATTCAAAAGGAGAAGCTTTTAATGCTTCAATACCGGACTGGATCAGGCTGTTCAGGAGATTCAGATAAGCAGTTATACGCATCGCTCGTGCGTCGTCATTGCTGTCAGGAATCTCCTCATAAGGCCGGTCGGATTTTTCGCAGTGGAACTTCCGCATCTGCTCAATCAGTATATCATCCACCAGCGAAATAACCGATGAAATGCCGTATTTTGCTATCCGTAGCGGTGTGTCTATCGTAAAACCGGTGCCCATTACGGGAATATGAAAAGTATGCGAACTCCGTGGATTCGTTTTTATCATGCTGTATGGTACCTAACAGGCAAAGCCTGAACTAAAAGATAGGGCATCTCTAATAATTGCTTTTGTAGCGAGAGCGCGGGATTTTTTCAACTCCCAAGGAGCGAAGAATCGGGCATATTAGTGAATATTTGCTTACGCGGCTCTTCGTATCTAGGTTTTTCGCAACGCAGGCCAGACGGGAAAAGGTTTTCCAGCCATTCGCCGGAACCCGCTCGTAGCCAAAATTATTTTTTAGAGGTTCCCTATAGGTTAAAATTTTATGTTTAAAGTAGGTTTCGTAACCATTTCGGTTTGATTTTCATTTCGTTTACACCGTTCTGCGTGTTTGTTCAGTATATTTATCATATCCTCCGTTTTCATCTGTTCAGATACGTAACTGAGACATAGCATCAATTTTTACGTTCGTCTCACTTATGATTTTAGGGAGTTTTCCCAAAAATTAAACAAAATCTTCTGCGAGTTATGGCAATTACAAGCTATTTTTATATAACTCCTTTAAAGAAAAGACTTTAACAGAAACAGCAATAAATGGAGACCACCTGATGCATTAACAAGAAATCTTTCCCTTTCCATATCCCGACTCCCAGGACCATTAAAATTGTCGATACCGCTGAGGTCTGGGAAAGCATTAATAATGGTTTTCAACAGCCTGTTTCGCTTTCCCGGTACTCTGTCTGGAAGTTTACCAGCCAGAACCAGACTTTTTTTACGGTGGCTCAACCATTACCGGTGTTGTACAATACAGTTATTGAAACTTGTTCTATCTGAAACGTTCTGGGTGACATCCGGGACGAGGCCTGTCCCGACTGTGTGGTGTGATACCTATCCAGCAAGTGAGGGATTAAAATTGAGTTTCACCTTTTAGGAACCATTGCCTATAATATAAAGCAAACGGGCATTATTATGCCTGGCAGAGCCTGTCCTAAAGGCCTGTCAGATTTATAGTTACAAAACAAACCTTCCGCCGGCGACGGAGCGTTTTTGTTTGTGATCGGTTTGGTATATGGTATATACGTCGATCGAGAGGAAATTGACTTATGCGCATACTGCTGGTACAACCTGATTATCTTGACAAAAATATAGGTTTCCGCCTATTGGCCCTGCCGGAACCATTACACCTCGAAATGGTCGCATCTACGGTTCCGGAACATGATGTCTCTATCCTGGATATGAGGCTGGATGGGAATCTTGACGCCGCCTTAAGAAAATTCTGGCCCGAGATGGTTGCCGTTACTGCTCTGACCCCAGAAGTTTATGCCGTTCAGAACATTTTAAAACAGGTCAAAGCCTTTTCTCCGGAAATTTTTACCGTTGTAGGTGGCCACCATGCCACTCTTTTACCGGAAGACTTCTTTCTTCCCCAGGTCGATGCCGTCGCCATCGGCGAGGCAGAATTAATGTTCGAGGACCTCACCCAGGCCGTTGCCGACCGACGGGGTTTGGCTAGTGTGCCCAATATCATCTGGAAAGATCGTAGCGGACAGTTTGTCCGAAATCCCCTCACAAAAAACAAGGTTAATTTGGATACCGTGCCCATACCTCGTCGAGACTTGACCGAAGCCTATCGCAACGAATACTTTTTCCTGTTCGATAAACCCGATACCTCTGTTGCTACCTCAAGAGGATGTCCCTACCGCTGCAAGTTCTGCAGTGTCCATGAATTCTACCACGGTCATACCAGCCAGATGACCGCCCAGCGGGTGTTGTCCGAAATATCTGCGATTCCTACTGATCATATCACCTTCGTTGATGACAATTTCTTGATGAACAACAAACGTGAGAACACCATTGCCGACATGATCAAGTCTAACGGCTTAAAAAAATCATTCTCCATGGAGTGTCGTACCGATTCCATCGCCAAGCATCCGGAACTGGTGGAAAAATGGGTTGATATTGGGCTTTATGCGGTCTTGCTGGGACTGGAGGGGGGCAGTGACAAGATCCTCAAGGGAATTAATAAATCTTGTAATATTGATACCAACAATCAAGCCATCAAAATTCTTCAGGATAACGGCGTGATCATTTGGGGGGCTTTCATTGTCGATCCGGACTGGTCCGAGGATGAATTTAAGCAACTACGCGACTATGTCAGCGAAAATGAAATTACCCATACCCAATTTACCATTCTCACTCCTCTGCCCGGCACCAGTCTCTATCGCGACCGCTTCGACGACCTGCTGACCCATGACTATTCTTGTTTTGACACCTTGCATGCCGTTCTGCCCACCCGCCTGCCCCGGGAACTGTTCTACCAGAAATTCGCCGATCTCTACCGCCAGAGTGACCTTGGCCCCTATTACGATTTGGTGCAAGCCGGCAAGATGACCATTGAAGATTGCAAACACGGCAAGATTATGCTCGACACCATGGCCAATTGGCAGCACTATATCGAAAAAGACCCGATTCTGGGAACATAGATTCCAGGATACCTTTGCTCACCCGGCACGCAAGGAATTCATATCTATTGCGTATATTTTACTGCTCAAAGGGGATCGCCTTGCGAGATAACTACCACTTTTAACCGCGGAGCCGGTTCCATCTGATCACAAGACAACTGCACCGCATTTATCCCCTCTCGCAACACCGGAGAGGCCCCTTTAGGTATCACCTTTGCAATCACCTCCCCCTTCGGACCATAGAGAATACAGTCCTTATCACTATTGAATTCCAGGTAACTGCCTGATGAGATTTCCACAGGAAATGTAATGGTACTCCCATTCACGGTAAGCGTAGGATTTTTCACCGTACCGGGAACCATCGGCAAAGCTTTCACCGGACCGATGATGCACTTCGCCTCCTTCCCTGGTGGGAGGTTATTATACATCAGGCTCATCGATTCGACCATATCAAATCGGATGGTCTCACGGTAGGCATTGTAGCTCCACTTGCCATCGTTCCAGACATAGTCACTCCAGCGCTTCGATTCGGTTTCAATCAGTGTGAAGAAACGCCTGTCGGTAAAGTCCACTGTGATGTAACGGTCCGCTATTGCTCCGTACGAAATATGGGCAGGGCTTTCAAGCCGGATAGCGATGATTTCCCCCAGGCCGTCACCTTCCACCCAAACGCCCAGCGCCTGATGATTATTCAGATTACGTAAGGGAGCAAATTTCCAGTCATACCTGGCCCATGCGGCGTTCTGTGGAACTTCGCCTGAATTGGTTCCAACCAGCACTCCTGACGGCTCCGGCGTATCGGCAGGAGCTTTATCGATGCTTAAGGCAACTCCTTTCGCAACCCGAGGATTCCCCCCAAACGCTTTCGGATCGGAAAGGTCCGCCAGAACGATATTTTTCGGATCGTCGTAGGGCCCTGCCGACATAAGTGCCTCAATGCGAAGTTTAATCGGCTGCTTTCCAAATGGATTTGTCGTTTTCCAACTGAGGCTCCAGGACTCAGAATCAACCGCTGTATGCGAATCATAATTAGCAGGACGAAACCGCCACGCTCCCTCTCCGTCACGATAAAGGGAAAAATCCTTACCCGGTTCACGCAATTTCGCCTTCATCGTCTCATCAAATGTTCCGGCATGACGGAGTTCTTCACATGTACGCAGAATATCCATCGCTCGTCGGAACAAGGGAACAGTACGCAGACTTTCCTGGTTGATCGCTGCGGTAAGGGAAAACCCGGCATCCCACCCGATAAGCTTCGCTCCGAGATATTCAATCACATCCGGATAGGTCGGTTCCGTCTGGGGCGGACTAAAGGTCTGAAAATTCCACCATCCCAGATGCAAAGGTAAAAGAAGCCCGCCATTCACATTGCCGGCGTGAATATCGATGAAACGCTTGTAACCCCGCCGAGGATAATCCCATGCCTGCCAACGCGTCCGATACTGCCAAAAATGGTGCCACATGGCACTCATCTCCATGCCCACAGGCTTCTTCAGATGTTTCTGAATTTCATATACAAATTTGCTCCCCCAGTACCATGATTCTTCCGAACCGCCAAGAATAGAACTGCCGTCGATAGCGTCAAGATAGATACTGTCGAAATCACATTGGTTCACAATCTCGGCATGATTGTGGGCAATCTCCTCGAACAGTGTACTCTCAGGATCCGGCACAAAAAGACCGAAGCATTCCTTCAGGTGACGGGCTTCCGCCCCTTTTTCATGAGCAGTCGGCTTCGTACCGTACGCACCCCGTTTTACTCCGGTAAATTTCCACGGTGCCTCTTTCGTTACTCCTCCGAAAGTCACCAGTTCATCGCCAATATGCAGCGTTATGCTGTTGTGCACAAAGAATCCGGTGACCGTGCTCATTTCCTTCGTAGATTCGTTTACCGAAATTTCAGTTGCCCCAGGCTCCACTGTCTCGCTAAGTGTAAAACTCCCAAAGGCGTCCAACCGTCTGTCCGGTACGGGACTTACATACTTGGACCCCTTGTCGATAAAAAATGTATAGCTGTGAAAAATAGAACCAATTCCCGCCTCATGCAGTCGTTTTACGATTCGCCGATATGTCTCCCATCCCTCGGGCCATTTTTCCCGGTTCAGAACAAAATCACCAAAACGAAAGAACGCCGCACTGCCGCCATGATTGTCGATCTGCGTAACTCCCAAACTCTTGGCCATATCGATCCACTCATCCACCGTTGATTCCGTGAGAGCACCGAAATTAAACAGATATGAACCGTGGTTGAACGGAACCTCCTCTGCCCACGGCCCCGCCACCGAACAGGGTGGCATTTCACTCGATTCTGTTCGCACCTCCTTAAGAACCGGCAAAACTTTCTCCCTAGGCACACCAATAATTGCCGCTTTTCCTCCCACGATACCGAATTTTTTGTAACACGAAGCCCAGAGTCCTGTCTGAAGCGCCGGTAGTTGACCCACACGAGTAAAAAGATTGAGGGAAAACGCACAAGCCCCGAATGGCTCGTCGAGTTGCCCCTTCAGAGTGAGCGGGATGTTCAGAAATACCAGAAAATCGATTTCACTACCCGTCAACGACTCCACCCTGAAGCAAATATACGAGTCACGAATCTCCACACCCAGGACAGCTTCCACTCCCACCTGGCCGAAATGGAGAAACAAACGATTATCCGCGAAAGAAACCAATGTCGGAACATATTCCTTTCCCTCTTGCCGTACATATGCACAGAAAGAAAGCGGATCTCTTTTCAGATAATCAATCCCCGTCGCCCGATCGACAAATCCCAGATTCCTTCCGTCTGCTGCGATTGTGTAACGTACATCTTCATTCTCAAAGACGATGGTTTTTTCTTGCGCACTTGCCCCTAACGTGCAAGTGATGAGAATAAGGGTAACAATAAGAATAGATCGCATAACAAATCACCTTTCCTAGCCTACCCGACTCGAAATGAAATCACTTCAACGAATCATTCTGATAATCATCGTTTTTCGGTACATGGCTTTCATTGGCCTCGACGCCGGGACCACTTTCATAGCGCGCCGAAACAGCTTCCTCCCGTTGAGCCTTGGTTGGCATGTAAGGCGACAGCAGTGCAATTCCACCCCAGGCAATCAAACAGGAAATCAGACCTACCACCGCACCCACCTTGAACCACTGGAAAAAGTTAATGTGAACCCGGTAGCGCTTTTCCAACATCCCCAAAGCAACAATATTCGCGGTCGATCCGATCATGGTAATGTTCCCGCCCAGACACGCCCCCTGCAGCAACGCCCAGTAAAGCGGCGTCTGCTCCAGCTTATTCACCACCGGTATAAAAGCCGCCACAAAAACAATATTATCCACAAAAGCCGAACCCAGAGCCGAAATGAATATTATTATCGGGGTCAATAACGCCGGCTTATCGCCGAAAACCGACTGGAAACTGTCCGCAATTTCCCTGGTAACCTGGGTGTGTTCCAACGTCCCAGCCACCGCAAACAGCATCATAAAAAACAACAGCGTCCACCATTCCACATCATCCTCAATATAGTGCCGGGCCCGCTTGTTCCGCCAGATCATCAAAATACCGGCGATTATCAAAGGCGCAACAATCAAAATTGTGTTCGGCTCAAGATTAAGTAAATGTTCCAACTGGTGGTGCAAAGCGATAAAGCAGATCATCCCCACCAAAATCACCAGCCCGCGGGCATAAGGCACTTTCACCAGCGGACCCAGACCCAACCGCATCTCGCGTCGGCTTTCCAGTCGCTCCGAAAGCAAACGAATATCCTTACGGAACCAATACACTAAAACACCCAGCGTACACGTCAGCGTCAACAGCATTATCGGAAAAGACCACGTCAAAAAATCCATAAATCCCAACGGCGGATCCGCGTTCTGACCTATCAAAATCCCCACCGGATTACCCAGCATCGTCCCGCTCGAACCGACGTTGGTCCCCATCACCGCGATAATAATAAAAGGAATCGGCTTGACCTTGAGCGTGTCGCATACTTGAAATATCAGCGTCGCCACAAAAACTATCGAAGTCACCTCATCCACCGCACAAGCCATAAACGCCCCCAGAAACACAATTATCGTCACAAACTTCAAACCGGTCATCCGCGGCGTGCTGATCACCATTTGAATAATCCACGTAAATAGCCCCAACTCCTTGAGCACCCCAACGGTAACCATCATGCCGATCAAAAACAATATCACATCGATCTTGCATTCCTTGATAAACGTCGGCAAATCCAAAACGTTGCTGCCCATCAACACCCCGATCCCCACAAACGCAATCGCCAGCCGAAACGTCCAGAACAACAGCGTCGCCATGATAATCATAATAAAAATCGAACACGAAATAATCTGCGACCGCTCCAGATTCACCGCATTGGCCAGCAATGCCACCAACACGCCCACTCCAAACATCACACCCATGCGCATGGCTATTCCCGACGTGCCGTTTTTCTTGTCTGATACTCGCATGTTCTATTTTACCTGCCGTCCGCATCCGTTTTGAATTTCGAACCTTTGAAAATTAGAATTTGTTTAGGATTTAGATATTCGGATTTCTAAATATTCGTCATTAACTTCATGGCATTAGTCCCGCAACACCTTCCTTAAAAATCCCTCCAGAGAAACCACCCCCACCAACTGCTTACCCCGCAAAACATAAGCGTTGTCCGCGTTATGGCGGGTTAATTCCTTGGCTATCTGAATGGCCGGGGCATCCTCTGCCACCGTGGCAAATTCACTGGCCATTATCTCCGTCAGCCAGGTCTTGCTCTCGTTACGCAACACTTCCAGAAATGGCTCAAAATTCAAAATCGGCGTAAGATCATCCATCCACAAAATATAATCCGGCAGACACACCCGCAACAACTCGTAAGTGCTGACCACCCCGATCAACTCCTCCTCTTTATCAACCACCGGCAAATCGATTCGGCCGTAACGAACAAACAAATCAATCGCCTGCTCCAGCGTGTCATCCTCGTGTAGCTTAACCTGAACCGGGTCCATTATATCACACGCCAAAACATAATTGGGCAGCACCAGCCCGTTACGGTCGAAAAATTTCCATATCTCTTCCCCGCTGCCCAGGTTGCTGACCGCATTGGCGGTTTCCGGGTCCTGACATATCTTAGCTAACGAACTCATCGCCTGCAGATAAAGACCCGGCGCCGTCTTGGGCGCCAACGTCAGAATCATCAACTTAATCGGATTATCAGGCTTGTTCGGATATATGATCCCCTTTTGCGAAGTAATCACTCCCACCACCAAATCATTAATAGCTTCCAGACGGGCATGAGGCATCGCAATCCCCGAACCGACAATCGTTGGAAATGAATTCTCCCGCTCCAGAACCGCTTCATAGGCATCATTGACATTACCGATCCCCCGCTCCAATGCCAGCAGCCGAAGCAACTCCAATATCACTCCATCCCGATCAGTTTGCTCTATCTGGCAAATCACCTGCGCCGCAGTAAACAGGTGTGAAAATTCAATACCGTTGTAATGATCGTTCATTAAAATCTCGAAACCGTCGTTAAATCTCCGCTGTCCGGCAAAAAATATTACAGCAAGATGCTAATATACCATGCTAACTATTAATTATACTAAAAATCAACACCTGCCACAATCACCCCTTTGCCTTCCCTGAAAACATTTCACCAAAAATCCCTTTGCCCCCCTGTCGCTTTCCGCCCCAGCCAAACAAAAATATAGCTAAATAACCAAAAATCCTAAGCCCATAACTGACATAAATGCCTGAAAACAAAAGATATACAACATTTAATCCCCTCCCGCTCCCGGAAAGACCATTATTCAATAGCGGTTTCGGCAAATATATAACTTTATAATAGCAAAGTGTTTACGATATTTTTTCTGTTGGCCAACCTATCCTTGACACGATATAATTTAAATGTATAGGAATTTGTTTTTCGCGGTTTCCGAAAACCGCAGCGACCAACGGGAGCGGCGAAATCCCCTGTGGATCGCGGCGAATCCGGTCCAGCCAAAGCTGGTAATTTATACGTTGTGATATTAAGGTAATTTCAAAGTCAGTTGTAGGATGGGCTTTATCCCATGCTGACCGTTGAAGCACCTCCGTGTTGATAACTGAGGAGTTCTTAATGTTTGGCAAATCAGTCAGAATTGAAGGCATCTCACACTTTGCCGAACGTCGGCTCAGCGATTGGGAAAAACATAAAAAAGACGCCAAGCCCGCTCATCACGGCATCGAATACATCACCATCAGCCGTGAACTCGGCAGCGGCGGTGAAGAAATCGCCGCTCACCTGGCCGAACTCACCGGCTGGGATATGTACGACAAGGAAATCCTCGATTACATGTCCGAAAACATGGACGTCCACGTCAAAACCCTCGAAAGCGTGGACGAACAGACCATCGGATGGATGAATGATTGGCTCATACCCTTTTTCACCTCAAAATCCAATGAGCACGTCGAGCAACTCAGTTACTACAAACACCTCAGCAAGGTTCTCCTCGTCATCGCCCAACACGGCAAAGCCATTATCATCGGACGGGCCGCCGGACAATTCCTCCCCCGCGAAAAAGGACTCAGCGTCCGCATCATTGCACCTTTCGAAATGCGCTGTGAACGTTACGCCAAAGAAAACAACATCTCCTCCGACCAAGCCGCCGCCATCGTTAAAAAATCTGATACCAATCAGCAGAAATTCCTTAAAGATTTCCTCCGCAAAGACATCAACGATTTCAAACATTACGACATCGTCATCAACACCGAAAAACTCAGCATCAAACCCGCCGCTCGACTGCTCTGGCGGGCCTTGGACCAACGCGTCCTCAGTCAACAGGAACATCAGCAGGTCAAAAAAGATGGCATCGACATCGAACGCATCGTCGAGCACCAGATGCAACAGTGGTCTCAGCAGCAACTCGTCCACGCCGAAAAAGAGGACAATCATGCCCATCTCGCCAGCGGCGCCAACATCGACTACATCACCGTCGCCCGCGAAATCGGCTCCGGCGGCACCGAAATCGCCCGCATGCTCTCCGACCTCATGCACTGGCAGCTTTACGATAAAAAAATCCTCGATTACATGTCCGACAATATGAACGTCCACATCCGACTGCTCACCAGCGTTGACGAAAATACCCTCGGCTGGATCGGCGACCGACTCGTAACCTTCTTCTCCACCAAAAAATCCTCACACCTACAGTGGCGCTATTACGAACACCTCGGCCAGGTTCTCCTCGTCATCGCCGAACATGGCCGCGCCGTCATCGTCGGCCGCGCAGCTGGTATGATCCTCCCCCGCGAAAAAGGACTCAGCGTCTGCGTCACCGCCCCCTACAATCTCCGCGCCAAACGCTACGCCAAGGAAAACAACATCTCAATCGAAAAAGCCCGTTCCATCGTCAAAAAAGCCGACCGCGACCAAAAGAACTTCGTAAAAAATTTCATCACCAAAGACGTCAACGACCCTCTCAATTACGACATCATCTGTAACACCGAAATCCTCTCCCCCACCTCCGTTGCCAAACTCATCTTCCGCGCTTTCGAACAACGAGAAATACACGAACAAAACCAGTAATAATAACAGCAAACCCGGCTATAAGGCCTGACCTGATAACCGCCAATGTCGTTACGTTATCATTACAAACATCTGATGGCTGCAATTTTTCCGTTCACGTTTCATAGCTTTTAGCCACCTTAAAAGTGCCAAACTCCACTATAATAAAATGAAAGTTTTTCTGAAAAAATGGCTGGAGGCATCCAAAGTAAACTGTATTACGGTTTGCCTGCTGTACCTGTCTATAACCCTTACTATCCCATTTTACCATACTTGCGCTCAGGTGAATTCAAATCGGTCAATCTGTCCTTGCAATGAAATGTGTTATACCTCTCATTTTAATAACAACTTATATAAACATTCTGATATCTCCCTGCAACATAAAGACTACCATGCCGCCACCGACTCTGTTTATGGGCCATGCCTGGCTTGTATGTATTCAATCACTTCCCATTCCACCCAGATATTTCCGGCAATTCTTGCATTCACCAATGAAGTTCTTGATTCTTTTTCGTCTTTGCCTTCTTCTTGTATTATAAAACAATCTGAATGGTTCTCTTCGCTCCGCCTCCGGGCGCCTCCGGTTAGCATTTCTTAGTACCTGGTACGTTGCAGTGCAGCATCGCTCTGTAATATCAAATCTTTGAAAGCCGAACAATTTCGCAACTCAGTTGTACTCTAGCTGATTTGGCGGCATCGGTTTTAGATGAAAATATGGTAAAGGAAATCTTTCATGGAGGTCCATTATGCGAAAAAAATTTACTATTATCCCAATGCTGTTGCTTTGGGGACTGCTTACCGGAATTGCCACCGCCCAAAATGAAGAAACGACAACTGATCAGCTTAACGTTAAAATCCTGCATCTCCAGCAACAGATGATTGAGATGCAGAAAAAACATGATGCTGAAATTAATGCCTTGAAGCAACAGATAAATGAACTTGCCATCCAGAACAACAAGCAAAAGGCCAATGATGAACTTACATCTTTACGTGAATTGGCACAGGCCGAAACCGCAAAAGATGAATCCGGCGAACAAAAAGACGAAAATGTAACTTTCAAATCCCAGGCTCTTGGCCTGCAAACCTTGAATCCGGAAATCAGCGTTACTGGGGATTTCCTTTTTTCTTCAAGGCAAGATACAACAAATGAACAAAGCAGTGATTTTAATTTCCGCAATCTTGGGGTTCATATTCAATCATGGCTTGACCCATACACTCATTTCAAAAGTGCGATAGAATTTCATGAAGACGAGACTGAACTTGGTGAAGCTTACGTAACGCTTTATAATCTTTCCGACGATTTAAATTTTACTTTCGGTAAATTCCGCCAGCAATTTGGTGTCGTCAATCGCTGGCACAAACATGGTCTCGATCAGGTTGATTTCCCCCTGGCCCTACGCAAAATTTTCGGCAACGGCGGACTAAACCAAAGCGGGGCTTCGCTTGATTGGCTTATGCCTCCCGCCGATGATGCTTCCCAGCTATTAACCTTCCAGGTAACTGACGGCTCAAATGATCGCTTATTTACCGACAACACGTCCAACCGACCCAGCTTGCTGGCACATTATAAAAATTATCGGGATCTATCGAAAGATACCTATATGGAATGGGGCCTCACCGGCCTCGCCGGTTGGAATGACCGGTGGGAAGTTGGCAACTTCAACACCAAACAGGATAGCCGGAAAATGACCACGGTTCTCGGTGCTGATTTTACACTTCTTTGGGAACCGACCGAAAAGATGCGCTATAGAAACATTGAGTGGCGAAGTGAGGCATACTGGTTAAACAAAGATATTCTTGCCCCTGATGGCTCCGGAGAGGACACCCTCAATGCCTGGGGATTGTATAGTTATCTGCAGTCGAAAATTTCACGCACCGTTGATATCGGTATCCGGGGCGATCTCTATATACCTGATACCAAAAGCTATGCCGAAAATCCCCATTGGACTTCTCTTTCACCGCTGGCGGTAACCGGTGATAATCCCTACCTGTGGCAAATATGTCCGTATATCACCTGGTGGCAAAGCCCCTTTGTTAAATTTCGTACCGAGTACGACTACTGCAATGGCAAACACATCGAAAATCCGGAACATGTTATCTGGCTTCAGGCCATTTTCTCTGCCGGTCCACACAAACACGAACGCTATTAATGAAAAGGAGCAATGTTATTATGAAAAATATACTGTTAATACCTGGAGTGATTTTGGTTTTTCTGACAACCTGTTTATATGCCGAAACACCATTAAATGTTGTAACCACGCTGCCTGATTATGCTTTTTTTGCTAACGAAATTGGTGGAAATAGAGTTTCTGTTAAAGCCATTGTTCGGGGCGACCAGGATGCCCATTTTATCCGGCCCAAACCCTCATTTGCTACTGCTATGCGGAAGGCTGATGTCCTGATTGCAACCGGCCTGGATCTTGAACTCTGGCTGCAAACGGTTATCGATAGTTCCGGGAACAGTAAAATCCGTAGCGGTCAGGTCGGCTATGTGGCCGCAACTTATGGAATGAATCTTCTGGAAAAACCAAAGTTGATGTCCAGGATTGAAGGCGGACTGCACATTTACGGCAATCCCCACGTTACCTGCAGCCCAATTAATATGAAAGTCGCCGCAAATAACATTGCCATCGGACTAATGAAAAACGATCCGACTGGAAAAGACTTTTATCAGAAAAATCTAAAAAAACTTCAACAGAATATTGACGAACACCTCTTCGGTTCCAAACTGGTTGAAATCCTGGGCGGCGATACCCTATGCAGCCTTACCGAACAGGAAAAACTAATTCCATTTCTGCAAAAGCAAAATTTTGAAGACAAACCCCTGATACAATACCTCGGCGGTTGGATGGGAAAGATGCTCCCCCTCCGGGACAAACCAATTGTTACCTATCATAAAAACTGGATTTATTTCGTTAAAATCTTTGGCCTCGACGAGGTCGGAACCGTCGAACCCAAACCCGGAATCCCGCCC
Organism: Sedimentisphaerales bacterium; assembly: GCA_016934515.1. Taxonomy (GTDB): domain Bacteria; phylum Planctomycetota; class Phycisphaerae; order Sedimentisphaerales; family SM23-30; genus JAFGSR01. The sequence goes on along the minus strand of JAFGSR010000021.1, from coordinate 2,179 downwards.
TCACCAAAGCATGTAACTGAGCTTGTTAATACCATGCGACAAAGAGACATTCGCATTATCCTGGCGGCTAATTATTTCGATGAACAGAAAATTCAAACCGTTGCCCACAGGGTAAATGCCCAAGCCGTTATTGTCCCGATCTACACCGGCGGGGCTCCCGATACTGAAACCTATTTCAAACTGGTCGATTACTGGATTAATCACTTGCTAATTGCCGCTCAGGATAAAGGCCTTATTGATAAAAAGTAAACCACCATCGCCTAAAGACGATGGTTTGAAACCAGGCTGAGACCATAAACCGGTATAGGAGGTTGTTATGTCGGAAACCTTGAGATTTTTCCTGCTGCAGACCAGCTTGATTGCCGTAGTCCTGATCCTTCACACTTATCTCGGTCTGCACATAATCAGACGTACGCTTATTTTTTCCGATTTGGCCCTGGACCAGTTGGCCGCCTTGGGCGTGCTTGTGGGAATTGGACTCAATATTCAATATGGCTCAGCAATTTCATACCTTTTGGCAATGGCGGCAGTTCTTTTCGGGGCAGTCTTGCTGGCCGTCGTCAAACCCAAATCCAGAGATATTCCCCGTGAAGCCGTCATTGGCATTCTTTATATGCTGGCCCTGGTGGCCTGCCTTTTGTTAGGCGACAAACTCCAGGGAGGGGCTAATTACCTGACAAAAACTCTATCGGGTTCGATGTTATGGGTAAGCTGGCCCCTGGTCGGCGTAACGGTTTTGGTTTATATCTTCCTGCTGTTGTTTCATTATAAATTCCGACACAATTTCATCGCCTTGGCTGAAAATCCGAAATTATTGAAAAATGAAAAACTCTGGGACTTTTTGTTCTTCACCACTCAGGGCATCATTACGGTTCTGATCGTACCCATCGCCGGGGTCCTGCTGGCATACGTCTTTCTTATGATCCCCGCTGCCGTCGCTGCTATGTTTACAAAAAAATGGATTTTAGCCGTCGCAATCGGCTGGCTCGCAGGTTTTGTACCATGCGTAATCGGCTTGACAGGGTCATATTATCTCGATCTGCCCTATGGACCTACCCTGGTGTTGTGTCTGGGCATTGTGTTTATTTGCGCAATAATTCTTCGCACCCTTGTTAACCGTAACACTTCTCCCCTTCGTAAAGGATGTAAATAATGTTACAACTTATTCAAATTCTTGGCCTGCCCCTGCTCGCTTGCATTATTATGGGCTCAATCTTAGGCTATCTGGGAATTCACGTTCTCAAAAGGGAAGTCATTTTTATTGATATCGCCCTCGCTCAGGTTGCTGCGGTTGGGGCTATTGCGGCTCATTTGGCCTTTGCCGTTCATGGGAACTCTTTGCTTTCCTATTTATGTTCCATGGGTGCAATTTTACTCGTCGCTGCCTTCTACGCCATGGCACAAAGGAAAATAATTCAAATCTCCCTGGAGGCCATCATTGGTATTTCTTATGCAATTGCCGCCGCAGCCGCTCTTTTCCTGGTCGGCATTGCACCAGGAGGCCATTCACATATCCAGCAAATATTGTCCGGCAGCCTGCTCTGGGTAAGCTGGAATGATGTCATTTTCTGCCTGATCATTTTCTCCGCGGTTGCCTTGTGTTTGTTCCTGTTTCGAAAACCGTTGATGGAATTATCCAACAATTACCAACAAAACCAGGCCCCAGGCTCCAAATCGGCTTTGTGGGATTTCACCTTCTACATTCTGCTTGGAATTGTCATCACCATAGCTGTCCAAATCGCCGGCATCGTCGTGGTTTTCGCCTGCCTTATTATTCCTGCTACAATTTCGGCATTCTTTTCTTCCCGGGGACCGGTTCGCATGTTTATTATATGCACGGTGATTATAACCGCTTCCATTGCAGGGTTGCTTTTCGCTTATTTCCTGGATTTTTCTGTTGGACCGGCTATCGCTCTGTTTTTAGGCTGTGAATTAATTATAACTTCTCTTCTAAAAATGGTAACCGTTCACAGAACAACCACTTCCACCAAAGGCGGATTCCTTAAAACTGCCCTGAAGGGGCAAAATACCAAAGCCCAGGGCAACGCCCCGGGTAAACGTCCACTACTGTTTTTTAAGCCCTGAAAGGGCAAAATAAAATTATGCCGCTAAATCCTGTAAACACCAACGCTGCCGCCTCAATCAACAAAATAGCCTGCTTTGCTGAAAATTTGAATTC
>JAFGSR010000242.1 GCA_016934515.1 Sedimentisphaerales bacterium | reverse complement strand
CAACCATTATGTCGTAAAAACGTTATTTTGTAAGGGTTATCGATGTCCTGACCCTTTTTCGGGTTATCGATGTCCTGAACCTTGTCATTTATGCCATTGATGATAATCATGATTAGATTAAAAATACCTAATCCAACCAGCATAAAAAGACCAATTACAACAAAAATGAGCAAAGCTGAAATAACAGCGTAAATAAGAACAGAAATCTGAAAATTCAGAGCCGCCTTTCCCTGTTCGTCAATATAGGGGTGTTCATCCTTTTTGATCTGCCAGACGATAAGCGGTCCGATGACGTTGCCAAAAGGAATGCCTATATACGTTGACAAGGCCGCCAGGTGGCAGAACATAGCCCACATTTTATTGTCTCTGCTAAGAGGCTCAGCAGACGCAGGTAAATCCGGGGTAGGTCCGGAGGAATTCACGTTCGGCAAAGGTGGCTTGGGATTAACATCAGGGCTATTGTCTGAAAATGGGATTTTTTCATCTTTGTTGTAGTTGTGGTTGCTTTCCATTATATTTCCCTTCTAGTTTTCGGCCGATTCTTTGATGTAGCAACAGCGACAGATAGATATAAAAACACGGTTGTTTGGGCAACTTCGACGGCCAAGCTTTCCTAACTGGAATTATACAACAGAACGCCAATCCATCAAGTATCCGTTTTGAAATTGGAATTAATAGCTGGATTGTTGGAAGCCAAGTGGCTGCGCGGAGCAGTTTCCGAGCCATATATGATGGCTTTTGGCAAGATTCTTTTTTAAAAGAAGTGAGAGCAAAAAATAATCGGCACTTGGAATCGCCCGGATAATCAGTTAGAATCCACCCTCAGATTATGATAATTGGAGAAAAATATGGCTCAACATTCTAAAGTACGACTCAGCACGGGATTATCGGGTCTGGATCAGGTGATCAAAGGCGTACTGCCCGGTGATAATTTTGTCTGGCAGGTGGATTCGGTGGAAGATTATCGGATTTTTGTAGAGCCTTTTGTCAAGCACGTCCGGCAGGGCGGTGGAACCCTGGTTTATTTCCGCTTTGCCAAACATGAGCCCCTGATCGAGCCGGGCGAGTCAATTGATATATATCAATTACATCCAACCGAAGGTTTTGAATCTTTTGTCGCACAGATTCATCGGGTTCTAAATAAAATTGGTTCGCAGGGGTTTTTTGTTTTCGACTGCTTGAGCGATCTGGCGGATGACTGGTACAGTGACCGCATGGTAAGTAATTTCTTCCGGCTGACTTGTCCTTATTGCCTGGACATCGGAAGCATGGCTTATTTCGCCTTATACCGAAATTACCATTCTATCCACGCAACCGAACCGATAACCTGGACAACGCAGCTTTTTCTGGATGTATTTCGCTACGAAGATGAAATTTACATGCATCCCGTGAAAGTAGAAAACCGTTATTCGCCGACGATGGACATGCTGCATGTCTGGCAGGGCGATGATTTTGTTCCGGTGCGAAAAAGTTCGATAATTTCTGAAGTGTACATGTCGGGAGCATGGTTCCAGCTGCGGCCGTCGAGCCATAAACTGGGAATCTGGAACCGCACGGTAATGCAGGCGGAAGATTTAATGACATCGCTAAGCGACGCTGAGATCATAAACAATCCCCAGGTAAAAGTACTCAAGAGCAAATTGATCAGAATGGCTATCACCCGCGATGAACGGGTCAGCACTTTGGTAAAAAAATATTTGTCCCTGGATGAGATTCTGAATATTACCAAACGGGTAATCGGCACCGGGCTGGTAGGGGGAAAGTCTGTGGGAATGCTGCTGGCACAATCAATTCTAACTAAAGTGGATGAACGCTGGAACAGAATCCTGGAACAACACGATTCGTTTTTTATCGGCTCGGATGTTTTCGTAACCTTCCTGGTCAAAAACGGCATCTGGTGGGGCAAAGACAAGCAAAAGGACCTGAAATGGTTTTTGGAAAATTCGGCACAGAGTCGCCGACAGATTTTGACGGGTATCTTTCCGGAATACATAGAAAAGCAGTTCGAAAATATTCTGGATTATTTTGGCCATTTCCCTTTTATTGTACGCTCAAGCAGTTTGCTGGAAGACAATTTCGGCAGCGCGTTCGCAGGTAAATACGAAAGCGTGTTTTGCCTGAACCAGGGACCGCTCAGCAAACGCATGGAAGCGTTCAAACACGCGGTAAGAACCATTTATGCCAGTGCCATGAGTGAAAAAGCCATGATCTATCGGGCCCAACGCGGGCTCCTCGATCTGGATGAACACATGGCGCTGCTGGTACAGCGGGTTTCCGGGGGATTTTATAACAACTTGTTTATGCCCCAGGCGGCCGGTGTGGGGCTCTCTTACAATCCCTATGTCTGGGACGAATCAATCGATCCGGAAGCCGGTGTGGTGCGGCTGGTATTCGGCCTGGGCACCCGGGCGGTCGATTCCCATGACGATGATTACGTGAGAATTCTGGCGTTGAACGCTCCGGAAAAATATCCAGCCGCCGGCGGTGAACAAATGCGCCAATTCACCCAGAAAAAGGTGGACGTGTTGGACCTGGAACGAAACCAGTTTGTAGAATACGATTTTTCCAAGGTGCTGGAAATGAGCCCGACACTGCCTATAGAAATCTACGCCACGCGCGACCGGGAACTTATGCAGCGGGCCCAGGAAAGAAATATGAACGATGTTTTCCCGTGGGTACTGACCTTCGACAAACTGCTAAAGAAAACTGATTTCGTTATGGATATGCGCGACATGCTCCATGTATTACAGCAGGCTTATGACTATCCCGTGGACATCGAGTTTACCTGTAATTTCATCAACGAAAATGAATATCGCATCAACCTGGTGCAATGCCGTCCGTTTCAGGTAAAAGACGGCGGCGAAATTGCGGAACTGCCCGGAGAAGTAAAAGATTCGGACAAGGTGCTAAGAGCCCAGGGGGCGGTAATCGGTCGGAGTCGAATATGCAATGTAGATCGTTTTGTTTACGTGGTACCTTCGGTCTATTCAGAGCTGCCCTTGAAAGATCGCTATGCCGTGGCGCGTTTAATCGGCAAATTAATGCACATCCCGGAATTCCACCGAAACAAAACAATTATGCTGCTCGGACCCGGCCGCTGGGGAACAACCTCCCCGGAATTAGGAGTGCCGATTTCTTTTTCGGAAATAAATACCGTTTCGCTGCTGTGCGAAATTGTCGCTATGCGGGATGATTTGATCCCGGATGTGTCGCTGGGAACACATCTGTTCGGCGAACTGGTGGAAATGGACATTCTTTATTTGGCACTGTTTCCCAAACAAATAGATAATTTCCTCAACAACGATTTTTTTGAGAAACAGGAAAATCTACTCACCCAGTTTCTGCCCGAAGCCCGGGAATTATCCCAGGTAGTCCGGGTTGTACAGGCGGATTCAGCCGTGGCAACCTTTCACGCCGACGTTTTACATCAGGACGCGGTGTGCTATCTCAACCACAATTAAGTGTCGCTTTTCTCCTGCCGCATCCGATCATAACCGACGGCAAAATCTGGTCCCACCTCGACACCCACAATATTGAAACTATTATTCTCGGTTTGGCTTCAAGCCGATTGTTTTGGCTCTGTCCCTGCCTGGCTCCCGTTTGACCCGAACAAAACCAACGTTTTTGAACGCAAAATGACGGTTTTTGTTGAAATAACAACTTTCCAGACCAATTGCAGGAACTACCTGTTACACAGGCTTGCGCATTGACAAAAAGGATTTGGTCTAGTATCATCGCAATATTGTGCCGGATGGTAGAAATTGTGCGGTTGAGTGGAAGCTGGGGTTTTCCCTGTCTGTTCCAGAGCAGAGACGCTCTGGCAGGAGGATTAAATGGGGCGGCAGTAGTTAAGACCCCGCAAAATATTGTTAGATATCGGGATAGTTATCCTAAGATGAATCAAGAAACGTTGGTCCAGACAGAGACTTCGGTTCCCACAGTTGCTGCTTCGCCTCGGTATCGCCTGATGGCGGCGCTGGCGGCGGCAACGGGGCTGTTTGTGCTGATGCTGGCCTGTTATGTCGTACCCAATCCGCTGGGCGTCGGAACCCACACGCAACTGGGACTGCCCGCCTGTGGTTTTTATCAGTGGACGGGGTACCCCTGCATAACCTGCGGAATGACGACAGCTTTTGCTCATGTGGTTCGCGGAAATTTTATCGAGGCCTTTACGGTACAGCCCGCCGGAGCCCTGGGCGCGTTAGCCTCTATGGCGATAGTGATTGTGGGAGTTTATGTTTGTGTTACCGGCCAACGAATCGATGGAATTACTAATCGGCTGGCCAATAAATTTACTTTGCTGGTTATTGGGGCAATAGTACTGGGCGCCTGGGGTTGGTTGTGTCTTTTGAAATTTATTGGTGTACAATAAAGCTGTAACTCATAGTACAGCAAAGAGCCCGGCACGGAAAGTTAGCAAAATGAAAATGATCAAAAAAACAAATACATTTTTAATAATCGGTTTATCGGCAATGCTATTGTTTTTGAGCGGCTGCAATTTACTTACTTACCCGGCTTATATATTGTTCGGCCAGACACACCAGAGTGTCAAAGCTGAATACCGAGGCCTGACTGGTAAAAAAATTGCAATTATCGTGGCAGGTCAACCGGCCATCGAATTCGACCAGCCTTATGCCCGAATGGACCTGGCGCTGGTTTCGGCTCAGTCGATTTCGGATCATATCAAAAACGTTACTTTTGCCGACCAGGATCAGATCGACAGGTTTCAGCGGGAATCGCTGGACTGGTATAGCGTGTCAATTTCGGAAATCGCCCGGAAATTTGACGCTGAAGTAGTGCTTTATATAGATCTGATTCAGTTTACCACCGCTGAAATTGACAGCATAAATCTGTTACGCGGAAGAATCTGGGCCCAGGTGAGCGTTTACGATATGTCCGAGACAAAACCGGACTCTCCAAAATATGAAACTGAAGTGCAGGTGATTTACCCCGAAGAGATGCCGCTGCCTATAAGCGACTCGACTTCGATTGCTGTCCGGCAGAATACTTTGCTGATGTTCGCGGATGAATTAGCTCGGAAATTTTACGATCACAAAAAAGAAATTCGAAAATAGTGGTGGCCACCTTAAAAAACAAGGCAACCATCGCCAAAAGTCTGAGATTTTTTATAATGTTTAATTCAATAGTATGGGAATTTGTATTTAACTACTTTTCGCAAAACCGTTTGCAGCGAACGAAGGGAGCGTCAACAGCTACACCGAGATCGCGACGAACCGGTCCAGCGAAAGCTGGTAATTTAACCATTCACAATTTCTGCCGAACATTACTGATAACTGCCACTTTGTTTTTCGTAGGTGGCTGTGGAGATTTTCTGGGGTTTTTTATCGCGCCCCTGATCCCACCAAAAACCATCCAGGCTGAACATGAAATGAACGAACAGAATATTCTGATCTGGGTTGACGATGCTTGTCTGGGTAAAAACAATCATCTGTTGCGTCGCGAACTTACCCGTCAATTGTCTGAACATTTAATTGATAAAAAAGCCGTCGATAAGGTAGTCGATTACCCACAAATCGCCCGTTTCCGCCAGGAAAACCCGGATTTCGTGGACATGACGATTCAGCAACTCGGCCAACATTTCCACGTCGATCAGGTGCTTTATGTTTATCTGGACAAGTTCCAGTTCCATCATGAAGCGGGCAAAGGTTTTTATCGGCCAAAACTGACCGGTTCAGCAAAGGTTATCGATTCGACAACCGGAAAAAGACTCTGGCCCATCGAACAGTCTTTCCGGTCGTTCAGCCTGGAAGGCGAACTTGCTCAAGGACAAGGAACAGCGTTTGAAGATAAGCAGGTTAAACAACTCTGCGAAACCGCAACGGAACAGATCGGACCGTTCTTCTATAAACACACGGTGCCCCGCTAGTTGATTAATGTAAACAAGCGGTTTTTACAATCGCTTATGAATTAATTATCAAATAATTGTGAGAAATTTCATGTCTGACAGCTGGGTGATGGTCGGCAATAAGGTGGACAGCCTGTGGCTGGAGCAAATTCCGTCCTGGCTCAACTCTGCCTTGGATGGAACCAACGTCGCCAACATTAAAATAATCAGACTGCTTGACTTGTGCCAGGACAGTGGTTTCCCCCATTATCACAATGTGCTGGGCTGGCGGAATCTTTTTATTGGCAAGGGAATTAGACAGGTACACTTGATAATGCCGGCCGATAAAGTTTTCGGGATAATAATCGCGGCAGCTCTGGCGAACGTCGAAGTTAATTTGCATTTAACAGAACAATTGAACCGGGCTTTTTTCACCGGGCTGAAGTGCCCAGGTATCAAAATGAAAAGATTTTTCTGTGTAGCCGATTTTATCGCCCGCCAGTTAATCAGCCACGGTATCCAACCGAACCGGATCCGGTCAGTGGAACCGAAGATTGAAACCACCGTAATCAGCCGGAACCAACTGGATAAAATTCGCCAGTCGATTCAGCCTCATGCTGACGGCCCTTTGATTTTGGCTTTGCAATACCCAGACAACACTCAAAACCTAAAGCAGTTGATCTGGGCCGGGGCCATTGTAAAACACATCATTAATCCCTTAAAAATAGTAATAACGGGAAAATTCACCGCTGAAAACCAAAAAAAACTGCTCTCCTGGCAAAAGGAAATGGACGCCCCAAACATGCTTTATCTGGACAATAACAAAATCGGCTGGAACGCTTTATCGCAAACCGCCGATCTGGTAGCCGGCGCCGGAAGCAACCTCCGCGAGATTGGACGTTTGCTGTATGTCCGAACGGGCCAAACCCCAATTCTAACCGGGTCGGAATCCGGACATCTGCCGGAACAACGTCAGCATCCGGAACCTGTACAAGAGATTTTGCAGAATTCAAACAACGTGCATTATGTCAAGAAAAATACCCCTCGTCGGTTGGCAACCAAAATGCTGGAACTGCTGGAAAATCAGCGTTGATCTGCTCGCTCTATCAAAACGAATCCTCGGCTGGATTAATAACCGATAATCATCATTCTTGACAAGTTTGGCCTGGGACTCTTAGTAGCTATAAGATTTTGGTCTTCTGAAAACGATAACACCGCCCAAAACCAGTATGAATATTGTTGAAGCCTCCGGGATATACAAGTAATTGACTGTTATGTCCGCAGAGGCCAGAGTGCTAAAAAACAACACCAGATTTCCCGATCCCGACGCGCTTGAGGCACCTTTGGCAGAAACATCCAGGTTGATATCGCCCAAACCGGTAAACAAAGCCAAATCCGCCGGAGCAAACGAGGTAAAGGTTTCCGTTTCGCTGTCTGTCAAATCAGAATAAGTTCGCCCGGATGAACCGGTAAAATCCAAATTGTCATCGTAAAATGCTACAGTTTCGGTTACCGAAGCTGTAGGGATGGTCACCAGCAGATTGCCGCCGCCGGGATTTTTTAAAGTAACAATCGCAATTAATTCCAGCGTTATTGTCGCGGAATTATCATCACGATTTTCGAATCCGGCAACACCGTTCACCATAGCTTCCATGTCGAAGACGATGCTTTGCAAAACGCCTAAGGCCGGATCGAACTTGGGTACGGTTACGACATCTGACCAATTCGTCGCAGTAAGCGAAATAGAGTCACTATGGCTGTCACTGAAAAGGGCAGCTTGAGCCGAACCGGTAAACAAAGAACACAAAATCAACGCAAAAAGTAAAATCGAAATAATGATGAAGCGCATTTTCATTCTCCCTTCTCTCTCGTTGACTGAAAATGACTAGCTCATTCTATAAAAAACAAAAACTCAGATCAAGGGAAATTTTAAAATTATGTTATGTTATTCTGGTATTTTTTTGTGTTTTTGGAATTTTGTGGGCCCACCTGTTATAGTAATTTAGTGCGTGTAAATTACCCTGGATTTGAGTATAGTAAAATTGGTTTTTGTCTTGCCTGTTGATTATTAATCGCCGGAATACCGAAAATAATTCATATATCTTGGAATTTTCGGAATAGATTGTAATGAATAGACCATGAGAACAATTTTGACTGCAGATATTGGCCACCTTGACGTAAATCCGGTATTCAACTAGACTTACGGATAATTTGGGACCATTAACTCCCGCCCTGGCTCAGATGAGAGTTCTTCCCTAACAGGGATAAGTAAAAAATGATTTATAAAGAATACGGCAAAACCGGTTTAAAAGTTTCGGCGGTGGGTTTTGGCGGCATGCAATTCGATACCGAAAAAGATCCCCAAGTCAACGCCCAACTATTGCAGTACGCATGGGACCGGGGCATCAATTTCTTCGACACCGCACCGAAATACTGCAAAGATCAAAGTGAAGAAATTTTCGGCCTGGCCATGCAGCAAATGAAATCCGTAAGGGATAAGTTTTACGTTTGCTCCAAAAGCATGCCCACCGAACAAGACACCGCTGATAAAGCCCGCCAGGCAGTGGAAAAATCTCTGCAGCGGTTGCATCTTGATAAACTGGATTTCTTTTACATCTGGTGTATTCGCAAAATGCAGCATTACGAATTGGCCATGGCCCCGGGCGGACAGTACCAAGGCCTGCTCATGTGCAAAGAACAAGGACTGATCGACCACATCGTGCTTTCGACACACTTGCAGGGCAACGCTATCGAACAGATTCTCCGTGAACAAAAAGTGGAAGGCATCCTGGCGGGAATCAACATCCTTAACTTCCCCTATCGCTGGCAGGGGGTAAAAACCGCTTATGAAATGGGCTACGGCGTGGTCGCCATGAATCCGCTGGCAGGTGGATTGATTCCCAAAAACGAAAGCGAACTAACCTTTCTGGCACAAAAAGGGGAATCCCCAACCGATGCCGCCCTGAGGTTTTGCATCAGTTGCCCCCAGATAGCCGTCACCCTCAACGGCTTCACCACCGAACAACATATCGACCAGGCCTGCGCAGTCGCTGACAAATGCAAACCCTTCAGACAGACCGACATTGACCGAATCAGCAATAACCTTTCCCACCAAATGAACGAAATCTGCACCGGCTGCGGTTACTGCCTCAAAGACTGCCCCCAAAACATTCCCATCGCAGCTTACATGCAGTTCTATAACGACATACTGTTGTTCGGCAAAAGCGACGAACAAATGATTAATGCAATCGACCGACATCACAATTGGGGCATTTTAGTGGAGCGACCAGCCGAAGCTGCCGATTGTACCCAATGCGGCAATTGCCAAGAGGCTTGTACTCAACATTTGAATATCATCGATCGACTAAAGGAAATCGCCGCCTGGGAAAAAGTCGCCCAAGAAAACAAAAATCAAAAAAAATAATCACCTGTTTTTTGAAACTGGAAAAATTATTACGATGACAATTCCAAAAAAGGATACATCCGAAAATTTCAAAGCCTCTCCGACGGCAAATTTTAAAAAACCGATCATCGTGCTGCCCGCCTACAACGCCGCCTCCACCCTCAAAGCTACCATTGAAGACATCCCCGCCGGCTCCTATCACGAAATAATTCTCGTCGATGATTGCAGCAGCGACAACACCGTCCAAATCGCCGAATCGCTCGGCATCACCGTCATTCGCCACCAAACCAATCGAGGCTACGGCGCCAATCAGAAAACCTGCTACGACGCCGCTCTCGATCACGGTGCCGACGCCGTCGTTATGCTGCATCCCGATTACCAATACGACAGCCGACTGATTCCGCATTTCCTGGGTTTTTTAGAAACCGGTATCTGTCAGGTCATGCTTGGCTGTCGCGTACGCACCCGACACGAAACCATCCAATCGGGAATGCCCATTTACAAATACATCTCCAACCGCTTCCTCACCACCGTCGAAAATGTCGTGCTCGGACAAAATCTCGGCGATTTCCACAGCGGGTTTCGCTGCTATACCCGAAAAGTCCTCGAAACCATCCCCTACCACCGAAATTCCGATGACTTCGTCTTCGATTCTCAATTCCTGGCTCAGGTAACTTACTTCGGTTTCCGCATGGGCGACGCACCGATCCCCTGCCGCTATTTCGAAGAAGCTTCCAGCATCAACTTCGCACGAAGCTCAAAATACGGCTTGCAGACCCTGGCCACTCTGGGTAAGTTCATACTACAGAAGTCGCACCTGGCAAAATTCAGCATCTTCCAAGCTAACCAATAAAGCAAGTTGATCCGGCAACTTGACAACATGGAAACCTGAAAATCCCAAATCCATGCAAAACATCAAACAGAGATTAGTCCATGAAAACTTTAACCCAATGGCTCGTCAGAAAATTAATCCCCGGTTACCGCGACGTGGACAATATCAAAGTCCGCGCCCGGTACGGATCGCTCGAAGCCTGGACCAGCATCCTGGGCAATCTGATACTTTTCGCTATCAAACTAGCTCTGGGCCTGTCGGTACAAAGCGTCGCCATCATTGCTGACGCCATTCACACACTTTCCGACACCGGAACTTCAATTGTTATCCTGATCGGTTTCAAAATCGCCAAACGACCCAGCGACCGCGAACACCCCTTCGGCCACGGCAGAATGGAATACATCGCCACCCTGATCGTCTCGATCCTGCTCATCGTGGCCGGCTTCGAACTTTTCAAAACCGCACTCGCAAAAATCCTTCATCCCTCCATCGAAAACACCAAACTCACCTGGACCGTCGGCCTGATCTTGTTCGGCACCGTCGTAATTAAAGAAATCATGGCCCGATTCGCCCGCGAATTAGCAACAATGATCAAATCAAAAACCCTCGAAGCCGATTTCTGGCACCATCGCAGCGATGTCCTTTCAACCATCCTGGTTCTGGTAGCCATACTCCTGTCTCGTTTCGGTTATCTTTACATCGACGGCGTTGCGGGTTTGGGTGTCGCAATGATCGTTATGTACAGTGGTTACGCCATCGCCCGCGAAGCTATCAGCCCCCTGCTGGGCGAAAAACCCGACCCCAAAATCCTCGACGAAATAAAATCCACCGCCATGCAGGTCCCCGGCGTAATGGGAGTGCACGACGTCATTGTTCACCGCTACGGACAAGTTAATCTGGTTTCGCTCCACATCGAAGTTTCCGACGCCGAACCGATTGCCAAACTGCATGACTCCTCCGAACTGGTAGAGGAAAAAATCGAAAAAAAACTCGGCGGCTACGCCGTCGTCCACATTGACCCCCTCAGCAAAAACCACCCACGATACCAGGAAATCCACGACCTCATTGAAAAAATCATCGAACCCAACGAACAAATCCTCAGCTTCCACGACTTACGCATTAACGATGAGAAACAGAAAATTAATGTCTCGTTTGATATCACCGTCAACCAAAACGTAGATGAACAACAAGTTGCCGTCATCAAGCAAAAACTGTGCAATCAAATCACCGAAAAATTCCCCCAAGCCCAGGTCACCATCAAACCCGAACCCCCTTACGCTTACACACGATAAACAGATAATTTCCGCTCACCCCACTTATCCCGCCGGTTACTTCGATCCTGACAATCCCGCGTCACGTCTATTTCTAAACCAAAATCTCCACCGCCAGGTCCGATAATCTCGAAAAGTCCTATAACTTCCCCGCTGCTCACAATTTTCTGTCATTTTCATTTCTCCCCCACCATCCAAATGCTCAACCCAAATCTGTGTCATCTGCTTTTTCAATACTGTTTTCGATGCTAAAATACCAGGCCTCCACTATGAAATCACCCTGACTAACCGGCCAAATCGATATAACTAATCTAATCGGCATAACTTCGCATGATCGGCTTCATTCATTTGGACCAGAAACCGATAATAATATTAAAGATAGCTTGGTAAAACGCGATTTTCCAGCAACGATGCAGTTTAACAGCTCCCATCCGGAGCTTCAGTTTCAATGCGGAATTTCAACACCAAAAAGCGATTGGAATGAAAAATGGAATATTTATGCGATCCGATTTTTCTGATCTTTATGATTCTTCTGGGTGCTTGCGTCTTCATAACCTTGCGCCCGCGGCACCTGTCGGAAATCTGGCTGCCTCTGATGATTATTTTGCTCTTTGCCATGCCCCGTGCCGGTTTCTCCTTGAAGTTAATCGGACTGCCGCTACCCACCGCACACCTTCTCGCTGCCTTACTCATCATGGAATGGCTTATCCTAAGAAAAACTCACATCTATGATCGGGCCCGACTGGGACGGTTTTTCCTCATTTACGCCGCGGTCGCCGGTTTCGGACTGGCTCTGGGAATCAGTACCGGTGGAAAATATTCCACCGCCTTCATTGAATTGTGTTTTTATCTGTTCTCCATGGGACTGTTTTTCTACGCCAGAGAAACCTTCTCGCAAAAACGGCATTTCATGACCTTTACCAAAATGATCCTCATCATTTCGGCTATGGTAAGTTGCTACGGCATCGCCCAAAAATACACCGGCAGCGGTTTTCTGGTTCCCTATCTCACCTACAACACCGGCGGCGGTGAGGTCTCACGGGTCTATCTCGACACCAACAACCAATCCGCTATCCGCGTATTATCCAGTTATGGTGATCCAAACGTATTGGCCAGTCAGTTACTCGTATTTGCGGGAATTGCCCTGGCTTTGGTTTTGGGACGCGGCGTACGCGGTTCACTAAAAATCGCTTGTCTGGGTATCCTGACCTTGAATGTGATCTGCCTCTTTTACACCGGCTCCCGGGCCGGAATTTTCGCTCTGGCCCTGATACCTTTGGCAATTTTTTGCTGGAAACACCATTGGGGATTCCTGGTGGTTCCGGTTTTAGCAGCTTTGGCCATGTTGCTCTTCACGCCCATCATTGGCGACTTCATCAACCAAAAATATCAAGGGCTCATAACCAGCCAGGACATCCGCATGCAGTTCCCCAAAATGATCTGGCAACTGGTGCAAATCGCCCCTCTGGGTTGCGGTTTCGGAAAAACTATCTTATTCCATATCAATGGACTGAACTGGTCTTTTGATATCGTCCAGGCCAGCACCGTTTGGGCGGGACTAAACTCCTTCTGGCTGAATATCTTTTGCCGACTGGGAATTCCGGGAATTGCAACCTTCATGCTGTTGTTATTCATGCTCTTCCGCTACCTCTGGAAAAATACCAGATCGATTGCTCATCCGGTTGCCCAGGCAGTCATCATCGGCGCCTCTGCCGGTTTGATAGGACAGTTATTTATCTGGATCGTGAACAATACTTATATGCTGCCCGGCGGGGGACTTAACTTCTGGTTCACCATGGGTATCCTGGTCGCCGGCTGCCGGGCTTTCGCTCTCCAACCGCTGCCTCTGCTTGTTACCGATCCCCAGCAAAACCTGGCCATCCAAAATCCTTTACCCGCGTAAATTAAACCTGCTCCCTGACAATTCTACAATTTGAATGCTTAAATTAACATGAAAATACTCTACCTCAACGGACCTTACAAAAAACTACCCTATTCACGACCCAGCCGCAGCCCCGCGGTCACGAAAAGCGGGACCATCTATTACCCCATCTGGCTCGCTTACGCCGCCGGTCTGGCTCAACACCAAACCGATTATCAGATTAACCTGATCGACGCCGTCGCTCGAAAGTGGGATCTACCTGAATTGCTCAACCACCTGCGAAACCATCCCGCCGATCTGGTTTTCTGCGACAGCTCGACTCCCAGCATCGACCAGGACCTCGCCACCGCCTCGGCTATCAAACAAAACCTCCCCCAAACCAAAATCGTAATGGTCGGCACCCACGCCACCGCCACCGCAAAGCTTCTGCTGCAAACCAATCCCCACATCGATGCTGTCGCTCAGGGTGAATACGACCGCACCGCCATCGAACTGGCCCAAGCGCTCGATAACAACCAAAACTGGCAAAATGTCACCGGCATCACCTTCCGACAAAACCACCAAATAATCCAAACCCCGCCTCGCGACCTGATCGACAATCTGGACGACTTCCCCTTCATCAGCAAAGTTTACCGCGATTTCCTCGACCCCCAGGATTACTTTTTCTCCGCCGCCCAGTTTCCCATGGTCATGATAATCACCAGCCGAGGCTGCCCCCATCGCTGCGGCTGGTGCTTGTACCCCCAGGTCATGCACCGCGGAAAATATCGCTTACGCTCCGCCCAAAATGTCGCCGCCGAATTCGAATTCATCGCCCGTGAAATGCCCCAAATCCGCGAAGTGGGCATCGAAGATGACCTCTTCACCGGCAACAAAAAACGACTGCGGGAAATCTGCCAACTGCTCATCCGCCAAAACAACAAACTAAATTTCTGGTGCGACACCCGCGTTGACCTGGACTACCAAACCATGGCCCTGATGAAACAAGCCGGCTGCCGATTGCTGATTGCCGGCTTTGAAAGCGCCGACCAGGAAATCCTCAACAACATCAACAAAGGCACCGACCCCCAGTCAGCTTTTCATTTCGTCGCCGACGCCCGCCGGGCCGGACTGCTCGTCCATGGCTGCTTCGTCCTCGGCAACCCCGGCGAAACTCACCAGTCCATGCGCCGCACCCTCGACTTCGCCAAAAAACTCAATCCCGACACCGCCCAGTTCTTCCCCATGATTGTCTATCCCGGCACCGCCATGTACCAATGGGCCCAACAAAACCAATACCTGAAAACCGAAGATTATCGCCAATGGCTCACCGAAGACGGCTTGCACAACAGCATCGTTGACCTGCCCAACCTGCCCAGCCACGAAGTCCTACGCTTTTGCGATCTGGCCCGCCGGGAATTTTACCTCCGCAAAGGATACATCTTCAAAAAACTCACTCAATCACTAACCAACTTCCACGAAGCCAAACGAAACGTCAAAGCCTTCAGCCGTTTTGCAAAATATTTAGTTAGAGCATCATGAACACTGCAATTTGCGAAAAACCTGTTAAACAAAACAATCCCACTCATCAACTGCAGTGGGAGCGGGTAAACTGCAATCTCTGCGGTGCCGACGATACCGAAATCTATCACCGCGAACGCTTACCTTATTTCGAACAATTGCTTGATTTCCAGATCGTCCGCTGCCGCCAATGCGGACTGGTTTACACCAATCCGCGACTCACCGACCATAACGCCACTTACCTCTTCGGCACCGATTTCAATCCCAAACAAATCGAAGCTCACGCCCACGCCAAACAAACCGTCTTCGAACGAGCACTCAACGAAATCATCACCTTATACCAAAGCAACAACCCTAACGCTGCTGCTCCCGTGGAAAACTCCCCCCCACCAGCGCCAAACTCACCCACCCTGCTGGACATCGGTTGCGGCAGCGGCCATTTCGTAGCCCTGGCCCGAAAACACAACTTCCAGGCCTCCGGTATCGAACCCACCCCTGCTTCCGCCCGCTACGCCACCGAAATCCTCAACATCCCCGTGCACATCGGCCCCATCGCCGACATCGAACTGCCACCCCAAAGCTTCGACATCATCACCGCCTGGGACGTCATCGAACACGTCGCCGACCCCCTCGACGTAATGCAACGCTGCGCCAACTGGCTCCGACCGGGAGGTATCTTGGCCCTGCGCTTCCCCTCCTCCACCTGGCAAAAAATCAAAGCTCTCATCCTCCACAACCTGCTCGCCAGCCGCCGACCCGTCTTCAGCCCCACCATGCACCTTTACTTCTTCAACGTCCGAACCTTCACCCAATTGGCCCAACGCGTCGGCCTGACCGTCCTCAAAGCCAAAACCACACCCGCCGAAGCCAACACCGACAACCTCCTGCTCAATTACGCCAAACTCACCAGCCAAATATTCCTCCGCACCATCGAAACCGCCGGACGAACACCCATCGGAAACCTCGAAGTTTATTGCCGAAAATTAATCTGAAAAAATCAACCTCCACACAAACAATAATTAACCGCAAATGAACAACAAAAATTAGCTACAAATGAACAACAATACTGAAATCATTATAATGTCCGTCTTTTGGCTCAGCCTCGCCGCCACACTCTACACCTACTTCTTTTACCCACTCTTGCTAACCATCCTGACCAACTTGACCAACCGACGCCACCGACAGCTTTCTGAACAAACAGACCCCCTGGCACTTACAGACGAAAAACTACCCACCGTCACCATGGTCATCAGCGCCTACAACGAACGAAACATCCTCCCCGAAAAAATCGCCAACTGCCATGCCATCAATTACCCCGCCGACAAAATCCGTTTCCTCATCGGCTCCGACGGCTCCGACGACGGCTCCGCCCGAATCCTCCACAATATCAATGACCCCCGCTTCCAAACCGTCATCAGCCGCATCCGCCGCGGCAAAGTCCAGATGCTCAATCGCCTCATAAAATTAACCACCTCCGATCTGGTGGTCTTCTCCGACGCCAACACCATGTACGAACCCAACGCCGTTATCGAACTGGTAAAAAAATTCAACAAAAAAAACGTCGGCGCCGTAATCGGTAAACTCGAATTATTCATACCCAACGAAAACCAAATCTCCACCTGCCCCAACGAAAATCCCGAAGCCGCCTGCCGAACCGAAAACCTCTACTGGCGCTACGAAAACAAAATCAAACAAATGGAAAGCGACCTCGCCTCGGTACCCACCATCAACGGCGGCATCTTCGCCATCCGCCGAGAACTCTACGAAGATCTCCCCACCAACTCCGTCACCGAAGATCAGGTCCTCGGCATGAAAATCATGACCCGCCGCTGGCGCTGCCTCTTCGCTCACCGCGCCCGCGCCCGCGAAGCCGTCTCCACCTGGACCGGCGAACTACAACGACGCATCCGCATCAGCGCCGGAAATTTCCAATCACTTTTCCTGGTCCCCGCCATCCTCAATCCCCGCCTCGGATGGATCAGCTTCGCCTTCATCAGCCACAAACTCCTCCGCTGGCTCGTACCTTTTTTCCTCCTGGCCATGCTCGCCGCAAATCTGCTCCTGGCCGGCCAGTTGTTCTACGGCAGCACTCTTATCTTCCAAGCCATCTTCTACACCACCGCAATCTGCAGCTCGCTCCTGCCCAAACTCACCGGAATCTTGAAATTCCTCTCCATCCCCAGGTATTTTTTAGCGATGAATTTCGCCATCCTCCTCGGACTGCTCCGCTTCCTCCGGGGCCGACAACGTGTAACCTGGGTAAAAACTCAACGCTGACTCAACCCCAATATCACCCTAATCCTATTTTGCACAACACTTTACACCACTTATCAACCCCCATTACCCAGCCAATCACCCGAAAAACCCGTTGCCTCACTGCAACGTCCGGGAATAATCCATGTTGTTTTTTTTCAACAATTCATTTGACTTCTAATCTGCCAAATTGTATTAATTAATTACCAGGATGATTTAATTTTCAAACTTAAGTCAATCAATATCAGCTATTTAATATAATCAACTGATATTAAACAACTTATATCAATAACACCATCTGTAATGTCGCAGCCAAAATCAAAAACCAAAGCAGCCAAAACCACCAAAAAAGCATTTGAATCTTTGCGCTTTGGCCACATTGCCCAGAAACTGATCCATAACATGCCCCTCGGCGTGGTGGTTTTCGATAAGAATCTACGCATCACCGACACCAATCCCTACGCCGCTGAGTTATTAGGACCCTGCGTCAATATCGCCACAGCATTAACCGATGGTTGCGGACCAAACAGTGATTTCCGCTGGGATGATGCACTCAAAAAGGTTCTTCAATCCGGCCACTCCGCCACCTATTCCAGCGTCCTCTATTCCCTAAATTCCCGCAATCTCACCCTCCACATCATTTGCGATCCCCTAACCGACGAAATTTCCGAAAAGATTATCGGCGGCATCCTCCTCATCGAAGACACCACCGCCAAAACCGCCATGCAAAGCGACCTCGCCGACGCCGAAAGACTCGCCGCCGTCGGAAAATTAGCCGCACGCGTCGCTCACGAACTCAACAATCCCCTCGACGGCATCATCCGATACCTCAACCTGGCCTTGCGCGTCGTCGATCAGCACGATATCGATCAGGTCGGTAATTATCTCTCCGAATCACAAAAGGGACTGCAACGCATGGTCCAGATCATCAGCGAATTGCTCGAATTCTCCCGCAGCACCTACTCCTCTTTCCAGCAGGCCGACATCAACAAAATCGTCGAAGAAGCCGTCAAAGCCATGGAAATCCTTTCCCTCGACAACCACGTCGTCGTCACCCGAAATTATTCCAAACTAATGCCCAACATCCGCAGCGGAAACCTCTTTCAGGTCTTCTGCAACCTCGTTAAAAACGCCATCGACGCCATGCCCGACGGCGGCGAATTAATTGTCTCAACCCGATGCAACGAACACCATGCCCTCATCGAATTCGCCGACACCGGCACCGGCATTCCCGACGATGTCATCGACAAACTTTTCGAACCCTTTTTCACCACCAAAGCTCCCGGAAAAGGAACCGGCCTGGGCCTGGCCATCTGCAAAGACATCATCGAACGCTACAACGGAAATATCGAAGCAAAAAATCTACCCCGGGGCGGCACCCTCTTCACCGTCAGCATCCCCCTCGAACGCACCACCGGTCTATCAGAAAAAGATAATGATTAAAAAAACTGTGAAAAATTTGTAGAATTATCAGGTTTTGAATTTCTTAATTTTGGACATTTGAATTTGTTTAGGATTTCGGATTTAGAATTTAGGATTTAAAAAGATGGGTTTAAAAAAATGACTGATAAGCAAAAACATCCAAAAAGAATCCTTATCGTTGACGACGACCAGATCATTCGCGATTCACTCTGTGAATTTTTGCGACTGGAAGGTTATCAATGCGACGGCGCCGACGGTTTCCACCAAGCGCTAAAGGAAATGGAAAAACAACGCTACAATCTGGTAATCACCGACGTCAACATGCCCGAAGCCGACGGTTTTGAATTACTCCGCGTCGTTCGCAAAAGATACCCCGAAGTCGTCACCGTCGTCATCACCGGCTACGGCACCATCGAAAGCGCCGTCGAAGCCATCAAAATCGGAGCCTACGATTATCTCACCAAACCTATCGTTGACGATGAAATCCGCATGATTGTCAATCGGGCTCTTGAACAACAGGCTCTCATCCAGGAAAACCGCAATCTCAAAGATCAACTCCGCAGCCAATTCGGACTGGAAAACATCATCGGACACGATTTCAAAATGCTCAAAGTTTTCGACCTCATCGAAGCCGTCGCCGACAGCAAAGCCACCGTCCTCATCAGCGGCTCCA
Organism: Sedimentisphaerales bacterium; assembly: GCA_016934515.1. Lineage (GTDB taxonomy): Bacteria > Planctomycetota > Phycisphaerae > Sedimentisphaerales > SM23-30 > JAFGSR01. The sequence continues at coordinate 10,650 of JAFGSR010000242.1, read as the reverse complement.
GCGGCACCGGTAAAAGCCTCATCGCCCGTTCAATTCACCATCACTCCGACCGCATGGAAATGCCTTTTATCGAAGTCAGTTGCGGCGCCCTCCCCGAAACCCTGCTCGAAAGCGAACTCTTCGGACACATCAAAGGCTCTTTCACCGGCGCCGTAAGCAATAAAGACGGAAAATTCCTCGCCGCCGACGGCGGTACCATTTTCCTCGACGAAATCAATTCCGCCACCCCCGGCTTCCAGGTTAAACTACTCCGCGTTTTGCAGGAACGCTGCTTTGAACCCGTCGGCAGCAACGAAACCAAAACCGTTGATGTCCGCGTCATCCTGGCCACCAACAAAGACCTCCAAAATGAAGTCGAAAAAGGCCGATTCCGCGAAGACCTCTATTATCGCATTAACGTCGTTAACATCGAACTGCCCAAACTCTCCGAACGCACCACCGACGTCCCCCTCCTGGCGGAAAGTTTCTTACGACAGATGTGTAAAAAACACGGCAAAGACAAAACCAGTTTTTCGGACGAGGCCATTCACTATATGGAATGTTACCCTTGGCCCGGAAACGTCCGCGAACTCGAAAACGTCGTCGAAAGAGCCGTCGTCCTCGGCAAACACCAACAAATCTCCGCCCAGGACCTGCCTCAGCAAATTCTCGACCAAGCCCGCCACGACGCCCCCGCAACCTTCACGCGCATGTCTTTACGCGAAGCTCTCGAAGAACCCGAAAAGAAAATCCTCGAAATGGCCCTCCGCCAAAACAACTGGAACCGACAACAAACCGCCGAAATGCTCCAGATCAACCGCACCACCCTCTACAAAAAACTAAAACGCTTCGGTCTCGAAGCCGACCCCATGGCAAACTCCGTCTCCTGATTGTCATTCCCGTGACACGAAGCGAATTGGAAAGCCCGGAACGGATATTAGGATTACCGAAAGCTTCGTCATTCAACCTTCGTCATTGACTCGTCATTCAGGTTTCTTCATTCGTCATTTCACTGTTGCTTCTTTTTTAAACAAACCCGCAAACACCAACTACTTCCGAATCCCAATCACCTCAGAACCTCCCCTTCCAAACGCGCGATAACCGCCGTCCCGCACGAATCACCCCACACATTAACCGCCGTGCGACACATGTCTAGCACCCTGTCCACCGCCAGTATCAACCCAATCCCTTCCAACGGCAGCCCCACCGCATTTAAGACAATCGCCATCGTAAACAATCCCGCACTCGGAATCGCCGCCGCCCCTATCGACGCCAGCGTCGCCGTCAAAACAATTATCACCTGGTGCATAAACGTCAGCTCAATATTGTAAACCTGCGCAATAAACAACGCCGCCACCGCTTCATACAACGCCGTCCCGTCCATATTCACCGTAGCCCCCAACGGCAACACAAAACTTGCCGTCCGGTTGGACACCCCGGCTTTCTCCTCCAAACACTCCATCGTAATCGGCAAGGTCGCCGCACTGCTGGCCGTGCTGAACGCCGTCGCCACCGCCGCACTTACATGCCGGAACAACCGCAACGGCGAATACCCTCCCACCAGCCACAACAACAACGGCAGCGTTATCAACGCATGAATCCCCAGACCCACCAGCACCGTAATAATATACTTGGCTAACGATCCAAACGCTTCAATTCCCGTCTCGCCCACCAGCACCGCTATCAACGCGAATACCCCAAACGGTGCCAACCGCATTATCCAATCGGTCAGCTTCATCATCACCGCGTTGAAACCTTCAAAAAACACCACTACACCAGACGCCCTCTCACGCACCATCGTCAATGCACTGCCCAGCAATAACGAAAAAAATATCACCGGCAACACCTTCCCCTCTGCCATCGCACCAAATATATTTTTCGGCACAATATCCATAAAAATTGATTTGATAGACTGCTCCGGCAGATCAGGCGCCTGCCCCGCGCCCAACTCCAAACCCACGCCCGGCCGAATAATATTAACCAGAACCAACCCCACCACCACCGCCAGCACCGTCGTAACCAGATAATACAAAAAAGTCTTCAACCCTATCCGCCCCAGCTTCCGCGCGTCGCCGATGCTCAACACCCCCGTAACCATCGTCGCCATAATCAACGGAATGATTATCATCTTCAACAGCCGAATAAAAATCTCCCCAATCGGCTCCACATACGAAATCCCCACCGGATACCCGTGCAATACCAACCCCACCAACAACCCCAACCCAATCCCAACCATAATCTGCGTCGTTAATTTCAATGAACTACCCTGAACTGATGTATTTAATTTATTGATAACTTTGAGGACTAATCGTTGCTTCTCTTAATCTGAATTTCCAGGCTATATTGCTGTTGGAATAAATCGTATCGTTCTTTGTGCACCTGTCAATGATCCACTTGCCAGCTCCTTTTTAAAATTATTGAGCAACCGTGATTTTGAAGTCCACCTCGAACACCAATTCATGACTTCAAACCGGAGAAATACAAAGTTCTATTATAATTGATAATAGAATCAAGCTTCTTTTTGAGGCAGATAAGTTGATGTTATACGGTCAATTTTTCTCTGGTACTTGTGCAAGTTTCGTTAATGTTGGCCATATCCATCCTCTGCCGCCATTGATCGGCCGATGAGACCTAAGCCATTGGTTCCATTCTTCCTCATGATAATAACTAAGCATAACCTCATAAAGATTTCCAGGCCATGAGTCGGGTCGTGGTTTTTTGATATAGTCAGCACTTGGATTAAATGTGTTATAAAAAATTCCTGTTAAACCGGTCGGTTTTTCATACGGCCATGAATCTGGGTCTTCGCAATAATTAAAGAGTGCATCAAGAGCTGATTTCAAGCTTTTACCATCTTCACTTGTGTAATTGAAATAATCTTTGCCCGTTGCATTAGTTGCAATAGAAGACGAACAAGTAAGTGGGCACAGGGCAAAATAGGTGTACCACATACCGCTATTGGTTCGCTTGTTTTCAGATGGTAATTCGCCTTTTCTATCAATCATCTTGGAAATTTTAACTTCTAAAAGAGCTATATCCTTTTGGAATTCAACTGTATTGTCCAGGTAGTGGTTACATGCCAATGAGGTATATAGGCCCCAGCAGCCATGATTATCATTTTTTCGTTTTATTCTATGGGCACTTTTTAGGAGTGTATTCGAAAGCCATTTTTTAAAATCTTCCCTGTCTTGTTGAAACCAATTTTGATAATTTGTCAGCAATTCAGCCGCATGCACCATTGGCACACCACAATAACATGCAGTCAGATCGCCGTCAAAACCGGTAATTCTACGATTTGTATCTGCCCATGCATTTAAGATCTCAATAGCCTTATCAGCATATGAAGACTTACTTTCATTTTTCTCCAACTGATAGGCAAGAGCGAGCGTATAAGCTGCAAAAGCATCTTTGCTTAACTTATCTTTTACTGGAGATGGTGTTTTCTTGTTCCAATAAAAATATGGTACGTTATAGTTTGCCATGGGCTGGGGGATAGAAGAAAGAAGCTTTTTGGCCTGGTCAATCAATCGGTTGTATGCTTGAGTCCCAGGTTCTTCAAAAATTATTAATCTCATCTTATTGAGTTGTTTTTCAGAATGTAATCCACCCGGATGGTCAAAATAGTTGTGATTAATATTTGAGAAACAACCTTGACCCAAAAAAAGAACGACTGCAATGAACAGATATTTAAAATTTATATACTTCAAATACACCAGTGCCTAAAATTATTTTTTGTGTTTTTTGTGGCCGAGAATCTTGGCTTTACCTAAAATCTAGCACCTAAAACCTAACACCTAATAAATCCGCGTTCATCAGCGTGCATCTTGTCGCGACGAAGCCGTAGGCGAAGGCGGATAGGATTTCGGATTTCTCTTCACCATTCATCCTTCACGCTACCCATTCAGCATCCCTTCGACAGCCGCCTTCAGACTCGGCAGGTTGTTTTCTACAATGTTCCATACCTCGTCCAAGTCCACGCCCATATAGTTGTGAATCAGCACATCCCGCAATCCCGCAACATCACGCCAATCAATCTGAGGTGTTTTTTGTTTGGCTTGATCACTAAGCCGCTTAACCGCCTCACCGATAATCTCAAAATTCCGAATCACCGCATCTTGCCGCATTGGTTCTGCGTCAAAAACAACTCGACCTCCCGCCGTATAATCTTCAATCTTGGAAATAGCTTCCTGAATGTGTTCCAGGTACATTTGATCGGTCTTCATAATGCAACACCTTCCCGCATAACCGTATCGCGAATACTCGGATGCAACGCCTTCTCGTTCACCACATCCACTTTAACCTGCAGCAAATCTTCCAGGGCATGCATTAACGCAATTCGGTCCAGCAGCGACTTATCTGGAGCCATCGTAACCAGCAAATCCAAATCACTGCCCTCATCAGCCTGATTATGGAGCACCGAGCCAAATATCCGTACATTATCGGCGCCATGTTGCCGGGCAACCTTGAGAATCTCGCCTCGTTTTTTACGAATATCTTCGACAGAAAGCATAAACTTTTAACTCCATCCAAACAAAATTACAGCATCATTATACATCTTCGTACGAAAAATAACAACTTTCCAACTCCACACCCCTTACCACCATCCCTGACTTTAGTCTGGACCCTGAACCCTGGACCCTGGAATTTAGGATTTCTCGTCAGGCTTCAGGCTTTCTCCCCGTCTTCGCCGGTTTGTGATCGTAAAGCGCCACCGAAATCTCATCAATCCGCGAAAATTTATCCTGCGTCACTTTGCCGCTGCCCACTTCCTCCCGCCACAACTGTCGGCTCCAGTCCAGCATCGCCGGACTCAGCAAACAACTCGCCGGATGCCGCAACCGCGCCCCGTCAGTCATCTCCCGCAACAACTGCTTGTCAGCTTCACTTAACTCCAATTGATCCAACAATCCGATAAACAATTTTTCCGGATCGTTCATCTTCTCCGGCACTCTGCTCCGCCGCTGTCTTTTCCAGCTTAAACAGGCTTGCACACCGATCAGCCCCGCCATTATCAAAATCACCCCCAATACCAGCACAACTTCCAGATTCCCGGAATTTTGCTCCCACGCTTTCTGCACACCCCGAACACTGCCCGGCAGCGGCGTTTCCAACAACATCCCACCCGCCAATTTCTCAATCACCGCACCAATTAGCTCACATATTACATCCATAATATTGCCTCAAACCGACCGATTCGACTTGTCATGCCCGACTTGATCGGGCATCCAGTAGAGTGGGTAACTTGAACGTATAGGAATTTGTATTTCGCTGTTTCCGAAAACCGCAGCGACCAGCGGGAGCGTCGAAACTCCCTGTGGATCGCGGCGAATCCGGTCCAGCGAAAGCTGGTAACTTGTTACCCACGCGGTCATTTTTCGTCATTCGATCTTCGTCATTGATTCGTCATTCGGATTTCCGTGCCGGGCTCTCCGCTTCGCTCCGTGTCGTCATTCGTCATTTTCAAACTGACCGATGGTCAGTTTGAGTAAGTTATTGTGTAATAACAAAACTATCATATTGCCCTCTCGGCATCTCACCTGCACCGGTTTCATCAACCGCGTCTTTCAAAATAACTCCGCCATTGGAATTAACCACCCCCGCCAAATTACCCACGACTGTCAATCCAGCCCTTGCTGTCAATCCAACTCCCGCCGATACCTTCCCTTGCGAACCGGATAACTCCAGATTGATTTTCTCCGCCACCCAGTGAGCACTCTTGCGATGTCGAGGCCGAGGATCGGTCAACATCTCCTTTATAGACCGCCGCGCCGAATCCACCCGCCAATTCAGAAGCGTCCGAATAGCATTGGCCCGCACCCGATTGTCCCGCGAATTCGCAAAACGATTAATCTGCCCCTCCGACCCGCGACAGTCCCGCTGCCCCAACGCTTCAATTGCATTCGCCTGAACCCGATGGTCACGGTCATGCAAAGCTTTCATCAAACATTCCTGACTGTCCCGCTCCCGCGTCCGCATCTCACCCAGACTCGCAACCGCACAACTACGCACCCGCGCATCCGCATCAGAACTTAATTTCAATAAAGCTTCCGAAAAAATCTCCAGCCGACCCACCCGACGGGCAATCTTCACCGCCCGCATACGCTTTTGCGGCGACAGATCCCCGGCACATACCCGCCATTTTTCATCCGCTTTCTTGTCCAGCTTGAACACCGCCTGCCCCGCTTTGGTTTTCTGGACCGAACTTAACCGCTCGTAATTCTCCCAATAACGCTCAAACGCAATCGCAGCAAAATATTCCCGCGCCTGCTCCTGAACTTTTTCATGACGACTCTTCAGCCCCTCCGCCATAATCTGATAAAGATTCTTCTGCTTTTGCTGCTCGTTCTGCTTAGCTAAATATCGATAAGCTGCCATTGCAACATTTTCATGCTGCGCATGGGTAAGCTTTTCAACATACTCACCCGCCCACTCCGCTTCCATCCCCGCAAAAATCGCCATCGCCCGCAAACCCGCCGCCTCGCCGCCCTGCTGAGCAATTCGCAAAACAAAACCCGCACAGTCCGTCTCTGATGCCCCAATTTTGCTGACCAGACCGATCAGCTCCTTTTCCTGACGCTCCGTTAAATCCGCTGTAGAAATTTTCCCCGCTTCCACCCACACCGGATGCGTCACCAGCTTCAAACCCGTCAAAATCTTCTCGTCGCTTTGCCGCGTCAGTTCATGCGCCACCGCCAAAATAAATTCCCGCCGACCGCACATCGATATCGCCCGCGCCGCAGTGGAACGCAATCCCGGATGACCCAAAGCACTTACGCAAAATCCCGCCAACTCCGCCCGATCGTAACCGATCAGAACATGACGAACCACCTTGCCCACCACTTCATAAGGTTCCAGCATCGACCCCCAAAATTCCTCATTGTCCAACGGCACCGCAATCATCGCCGCCAACACCGCATCCACCCGCTGATGAATCTTGAAATCCTTCAGCGTAGCTCGCAACGACTTCTCCAGCCGTTGCCGCGACTGCATTTTTTTCTCCACCCCCTCAATCACCTCGACACATTCCGATTCCACAGCTTCAATCACTTCGTCAGATTCCGATTCCATCGCTTCAATCGCTTTGTCAGATTCCGATTCATCGAAAATCTGCACTTCCGGATGGGACCACTCACAATTCTGTCGGGCCATCTCCAGCAGCAACTCCCCTGCCTTTTGACTGATGCGGCTGTCACGATCCCGGCACATCAGCGCTACCAACTCAGTCAAATCTTCATAACCCGCTTTTTCAATTAAACTTAAAGCATTCAGCCGCGTCTGAATCTCACCGGCATCAGCCGACTTATACAACCCGCCGTACAACTGCCCCACCTGCCCCAGCACCGTATTTTGATCCCGACTGCAAAGCTTATGAAACTGCCGCACCAACTCAAATGCCGCTGATGCATTGCCCCGCTCCAGAATATTTTCCAGAATCACCGTCCGATAAGGTTCTTCCGCCCGCCGAAAACCCAGCAGTAAAGCACTGTCCGCCGCTTCATTTTTCGCCCGACCGAAATATTCGTATATTTTTTTCGCCTGACTCATGGACTTTTCTGATTGGAATGCTGGTTTTCTCAGGACTTTTCGCCCGGATTATTAGATTTCCCGTAACTTTTCGCTCTTTCGACGCGGACTATTCACATTTGGACCATCCGAACCTGAATTAGTTATCGACACAACGGCATTCGCAGCTTGACCCGGAGAATTGTCCGATAATAACGGAATTTTATTCACAAAAACCCTTCACAAAGCAGCAGTTTTCCCCTATATTCGTCCCGGCCAAAATTCCGGCTTAGCCTTTTCTAAGCCTGTTTAACACGAATTTTAGTAAAAGCCTGTGCAACACGAATTTTAGTAAAAGCCTGTGCAACACGAATTTTAGTAGAAACCTGTTCAAAACTTATTCTGGTAAGACATGAGGGAAAAAATGAAAATCAGCAAAACCGTACAATCCGTTTCCGCGTCAGTTACCATGGCTGTTACTGCCCGGGCCAAGCAGTTGAAGGCTCAGGGAGTTGATATCGTCAGCTTCGGGGCCGGCGAACCGGACTTCGATACGCCCGATTTCATCAAAACCGCTGCTAAAACCGCTCTGGACAAGGGATTTACGAAATACTCCCCGGCGGCGGGAATGCTGGAACTTCGCGAGGAAATCGCCAAAAAGCTCAAAAAGGAAAACAACCTGGATTACAAACCCAACCAAATTGTCGTAACCTGCGGGGCCAAGCACGCCTGCTACGAAGCCATTCACGCCGTGGTCGATCCGGGCGATGAGGTGCTGATTCCGACGCCTTACTGGGTCAGCTACCCCGAAATGGTCAAGCTGGTCGGCGGCGTACCCAAAATCGTCGAAACTCGTGAAGAAGACGGCTACAAACTCACCGGCGAGCTGCTCAAAAAAGCCGTCACCGACAAATCCTGCCTGCTCGTTCTGAATTCGCCGAGTAATCCGGGCGGCTTTTGCTATACGCCGGCTGAACTGGCCGATCTCGGTAAAGCTATTGCCCAAACGAACTTAGCGGTTATGTCGGACGAGATTTATGAATATCTGATTTACGGTTCAGCCGAATTTAAGAGTTTCGCCGCGGTTTGCCCGGACCTTTACGACCGCACCATCACCATCAACGGCCAGAGCAAAGCTTACTCAATGACCGGCTGGCGAATGGGTTATTTAGCGGGGCCGGAAGACCTCGCCGGTGCTGTCGGCAGGATGCAGTCGCACATGACTTCGGGCCCGGCGACGTTCTGTCAGATTGCTTCGGTGGAAGCAATGCAGAAAGGCCAGGAAGATATCAAGAGGATGCACGCGGAATTCGCCAAACGGGCCAAGCACATCTATGAACGCCTAAATGCTGTCGAGGGCTTCACTTGCGCCGAGCCGACCGGGGCTTTTTACGCATTCCCGAAGGTCTCGGCCACCTACGCCAAGCTGGGCGTCAACGGCTCGGTGGAGTTCTGTCAGAAGCTGCTCGAAGAAGCTAACGTAGCCTGCGTGCCGGGGATCGGCTTCGGATGCGACGAAAACATCCGCATGAGCTTTGCGACCTCAATGGAGCAGATCGACAAGGGCATCGACCGCATCGAAGCATTTTTGAAGCAAGCTTAAGCTTGAGAGTTTTTAAGTAAAAAAATCTGAGACTGACGGTGAAAACCGTCAGTCTTTTTTTTTGGCATTGTGGTGGAACGTAAGTCTTTATTTTGTGTGTTGCAAAATCGCAAGCTTTCGCTTGACCGGCTCTTTGGTGGGTGGGGATTCGACGCTACGTACCTTCGCTTCGATTTTATAAAATCCACTGCATATGCGGATATAGGGTATCCATTAATAGGCCGAAAATGAACACCAAAGTGTGTTCAAAAGCGCGACAAAAAGTGGTTCAAAAATGAGAAAAAGTGAAATTTTGTCAAAAAACATGCATGAAAGTTGGGTGGTTTTGGGGTGATTTTTGCAGAAAGTTGGGGCAAAGTTGGTGGTTTTTTGCAGAAAGTTGCGATTTTTGAAAAAGGGCTGTCGCGCTTTTGGACCGGTTGGATTAGCTTGGAAAATTGATGTAAATACTTATTAGACACTGATTTACACTGATTTTTAAGGATTTATTTCCTAGTGTTGTGGTGGGGATTAGTTAGGAACAGAAAGCGCAGAGAAATTAAGAATTTTTGACCGGATTACAGGATGAGCATGATTTTATTTTAAGAGAATTCAGCCAGACGCATGATTGGCAAGATGGATGTCTGGCGGATTTTTTACCGGCGGGAAAGCAAGTGCAAGAAATCCAAGAATATAATAGGATTAATAGGATATTGTATATTAGTGATAAACGGTGGGGCAAGGGCCACCCTACGGGACTGACTCATTCATTTGTTCTTTCTTTACCTCGTCGCGTTTTTTCTTAATGTAGTAGTTAACACCTAAAATTAATCCAGGAATTACACATATTATAAAAATTGCATTCCCCCTTAAAGGCCATATGTAAAAAGGATCAGAAATGACCACGCTAACAATCCCATTCGAGTCTTTCATTAAGATTTCAACGCTAAAGGTGTTAATTTGACGATGGTATGAATTGCCGTTGGAATCTGTACGATGAGGCTTGTAGGCTTTCGAGTAGTAAATTTCGTACTTACCTTCTTCTTTTTTCTTTGAGATTATCTCTCCCTCGTAATTAAAAATATAATGTTCGTCAAAGCCAGTGATCAAGTGAATTTCACCCGATTCATCAAATCTAACTTCGCCAACTTGTGAAGATGTTGGAACAAACCAACCATTGATTAATTCATTATTCAAGTTGAAAATTTGTATCCTACGAAATTGACCAGAATAACATACAATTTTATCTGTGTTGTCAACAGCGAAATCTGAGCTACCAATAGGAAATCTAATTTTATTTGTAATCATCCTCCCCCCCAAGAAGCTTATACCTTCACAAAAAAAAGTCGTCAATATAGAAAATACGCCAAAAACAATAAGCGCTCTCAAAGTTACTCTTACAATTTTTCTCAATATACTCATCGATATGTTTTTCGAAAATATAATTTTCCAGACAAGGATAAATCGGTGGGGCAAGCCCCACCCTACGGGACTTCTATTTAAGGGTATCTCTAAAAATTAACGATATTTCGTGCAAAATGCTTTCGAGTCGTTAAAATAGGTGCCGTTGGGTATTTTATCATGAT
>JAFGSR010000241.1 GCA_016934515.1 Sedimentisphaerales bacterium | reverse complement strand
TGTGGATTGATCGTCCAGGCAGATAATTTTATGTAGATCCGGGCCTAAAGTGTCTGGTTTGATCCACAGGGCAATGGTAACGGGTAGGGAAGGTTTCAGGGCAGGGGTGCTACCCAGGTCGATGTATTGATCGAGGCCGTTGAGTTGTATGGCGCCGTCGATCCGGCCGCCGGTGGGCAGGAAGCTGGGATCGTTAATGAGGGTGCCGTCATTGTGGAATTCGGTGCTATCGTGGGCGATAGAGCCGGCGACTTCATCCAGTTTCCAGTGGGCGATCAGACTGGGATCAATAGCTATGGCAACCTTTAACCAGTTGTCAGCCAGAATATCAAAGTCGAAGCCGTTGACCTCGCCGCTCTTATTCAGGTCGGTGCCGTAACACCAATCGCTGGCATCCCCGGCGGTTTCGTCGCAGGGGGTCTCGGGCCAGTGCGCCAGGAAAAAGCTCAGGTCAATCAGGTCCACATCGAGATCCTGATCGAAATCACCCGGCAATTTAACAACCACCATTACTGGTGCAGACCAGTTGGTCTCGTTCTGAGCGACGGATTGATCGCGGGCCTTGACGCGGTAGGTAACTTGTAAAGAATCACCGAAGCCGCTGTCTTCATAAACCGGGCTATCCTGCCAGCCGCTGTTGTGGCCGTTGCCGGCGATGCATTCGAAATAATATTCCACACCGTTTTCATCAGCGGCGGTAGTAGCAATCATGGTAACCGAGTCCGAACCGACAAGCTCGGGTGCAACCGCCCAGGTCATCGTGCCGGGACTGGGCACTTTATTGTCGCTGGGGACAAACGGTTTCTGGCCGCTGCCGGAGTTGTAAAGCCAGGCAATCTCGCTGGAGGAAAAAGCCCGGTTGAAAACCAAAGGTTCGTCGATGAGACCGATCCAGAAGTTGCTGGCGGTAGGTCCCGAATCATATTCCTGGCCGATGGACCACAGATTGCTGGAAGAAAAGCTGGCAGAGGAGGTAAACGAACCCTGCTTCCGGCCGTCGATATACGTCGTTACGGTCGAGCCGTTGTAGCTGTACCCTATCAGATGCCACCGGCCATCATTCAGCGCGCCGGTCGCACCGGTATCGTGACTGCCGGCACCATCATAGAGTCGCAGTTGTCCTGTTGGGTCCATCCCGAGCAGGATCACGTTGCTGCCGCCCGTGGAGGAGTTGGTTGCAACGGCATAACTATCGACGCCGTCGGCATAGGTGGTATTAATCCAGGCGGCAACCGTAATATTGTTATCCATAATATCGTTAGCTACACCGTTTATACGCACATAGTCATTTCCGTCCAGGTCCACAGCATTGGAGCCGATCTTACCGGAGCCGAAAGTTGGATCACCTTGCGGCGTGCCGTGGTTAGCCAAACCGGAATCGTCCAAATAGTCACCGTCCAGAGGCCAGTAACCGATCAGATCAGCACCCACCGCCTGGTCGATAGTAGTGAAGTTCCAGAGGATACCGGGAGTGATGACTTCGGTGGCGCTTATTTCATCGATACGCCAGAAGTACTGTACCTGCGGGTCCAGCAAACAGGCGAAAGTAGTTCCGCTCTGGCGTCCCATGTACTGGGGCGAATCGGTGTCGGCGTTGGTTACGGCGGTCGGGTCGGTGCCGATATAGACATCGTGTTCGACCGCGGTAGTGCCGCTGATCCAACGGAGAGTTATATCGGTAGCAACCGAAGATGCTCCTTCCATAGGAATAGGATTCTCAGCCCGGCCACCCTGGAAAAGCAAATCTATTTCGCCTGAACTGAGACAATAGTTATACATACGAACATCATCGACAGTACCGGTCAAAAAGTTGCTCGGAGTATCGCCATCCCATTCCTGGCCGATGGACCAGCGGTCTCCCGAGCTGTAGCGGTCACCTGAGCTGAAGTTGTAATTGACAGTGTGAGTGTCTTCCAGGTTCCCATCCACATAAAGATACCCCGTCGTGCCGTTACTGGTGTAGGTCAACAGGTGCCACAGGTTGTCACTAACCGTGGTGGTGGAGTAGGCTTCGTATTGATTGCTCACTCCGTCCCAGATCGCAAACTTGCCCCCGGTAATACACAACAAAACCACGTTGCCGCCGGAGGAGGTGTTGCAGGAGTACCAATCGGCGCCCGAAGAACCGGTATAAGAAGTTTTGACCCAGCCGCTTAAAGTGATGTTATGGGTGTTGATGTCATTGGCGACCGGATCAATCACCAGATAATCGCTGCCATCGAAATACAGGGCATTTCCGAACTTGCCGGATACCCAGGCCGGATCATAGGTGGTGCCGGGAAACGAGCCGTCGTTGTTGTTTACGGTGGCATCGGCAGCGGTGGTGCCACCGGTCTCATCCAGTTTCCAGTAACCGAGCATCTGACGCGGATAAACGTTTACCACCACCCGGCGTTCATAGACAATACCATGGGTTGTGTCGGTAAAAGTAACCGTATCTTCGTAAGTGCCTACGTCTAAACCGGCGGTCTGAGAATTCAAAGTAATATTCACTGCCGCCGAATGCCCGGCGGTAATACTGCCCCCGTAGGAAGAAAGACTGAACCAATTGGCCGAATGCGCCGCCGTCCAGTTAAGCGCCGAAGCCGAATTGTTCTTCAGGGTATAGCTTCTCGATGCGGTGCTGCCCACCGTGTACGGAATATCCCGGTAAAAAGCATCTGTGGCGGTAACCGTAAAGTCTGGATAATCAGGAAAAACCACCACAGAAGGATCACCGTAGAGATTACATACATAATAGTTTTTCAACCAAAAACTCAGCGTTTCCTTGGTATCCCAAAGGGCAAAACCAAGAGAATGTTGTTCAACCAGTCTTTTGCCGAACTGGTAACTCAGCCCGCCTAATGATGAGGTGTTGGTAAAGTTAGTTTGACCGACATAATACCAACCGTTGCGGCTGGCAGGGACGGTGCCGATACCGCCGTTTTTCAAAATCGCATAACCCAGGTTGCTTGAAGATTCCGGATAGCCGTTACTGCAGGACCCCTGAAATACCGCGGTGGGATAGTTATCATTCAGACCAGCTGCACTGCTGGTGGTTATGACTGCGGTGGCACTGGTTGAACTGCCATGGGTCCCCCAGATGTTTAACCCGTACCGGCCCAAAGCCCACTCTGTAGCAGGATAACGATCGGAAAGCAAAAATTCCGGGGGCGGATTCAAGCCGTAGTTTTCATCGTAAAACCGCACCGAAGAAATTCCCTCCGGTTCCAGATAATTGTTTTTAATCTGCTCTCCCAACTGATAGCACGGCGTGGAACTGTCCAGCGGCACCATGGGAAGCAGAGCGTTATTCCGCCACAAAATATCCGTCTCGCTTTCGTAATCGATGGTCTTTTGCAGGATGCTGTCCAGATTACCTATCGTGCCGTAATAAGGAATTCTGCCGGTGTAAACCTCGAAATATTTTTCCGCTTCGTCACCGCTGGTAGCGTCGGTGCCCGTTTCGCCGAAAATACCGTCGCTGTCTTTGTCCCAGTTGCAGGTCAACTCAGCGAAGAAGTAATCGGTAGGATGGTCGGTGATACACATTTTCATGGGTATAGAGCGATTTGAAGTAAAGGTTGTGGGATGCGGATCGCCGATCAACAGTACGTAAAGAATTTCATCAGCGGAATAATGATTTGTCAGCCAATCACGAATATTGCCGGCCCGCTGATCGCAAGTCGAACCGCTGACATAATGAGTTGCATCGGCGGTAGCTGCTTCGGTGATAACATTCACCGTAAAGCCCAGCGATTGTTTGTGTGTGACAAAATTGCTCAGCTTGGTTGAGCTACTCTGAATCCCCGAAGTGGTGATAATAACGTAACCGTCGTAATCCGGATTCGGTGAAGATGGTGCGGCATCGCCGGGACTGGCCTGGAAAACCGAATCTCCCTCAACCTCGGTCCCCATTACTGCTGCGTCGTATTCCTGAACCGCCTGGGCAAAATTAATTGCCCTGCTGCTTACCCGCGACCGCCCGATGGCATCTGGTCGAGCCAGAGATAGAGCACGTGCATTTCCTTTGCCGGCTCGGCCATTTCCTTGGGCGCGACTGTAATTTATTAACAAGTCAGCTTCAGCTAACTGCTCAATTTCACCACGAACCGGATTGTAACGAACCATCGGCAGAGCCACTTCCGCCAGTTGCCACTTCCGCAACTGGCCGACACTGACGAGCTTACCCTGGATATTTGGCCAGAAGTCGTCCGTCTCATAAATAGCTACGTCGCGACCGTCCAAAATCTCCTTTTCCCGCGGCCAGACCACTACCGACTCGCCCAACTCTTCATCCCAGTAAGCCTGCGGAGGCACCGGTGAAATTTCCATTTCTTCGGCAATTGCTTCATAAGCCGCCTGCACGTCAGCCGCAACTGTAGCTGCGTCAACATCCGGCGGCAATAATATCGTCATCACTTTCCACGGTATCTGCGGCTCACCCGGCTCGCTCAGCCACTGAACTTCTTCCGCATCACATTCAAATCGCGCCTGAGACGACTGCCCCTTCATTACCTTGAGCCGAGCTTGAACATTCGAAAGCTGGCCGCCGGTCCCCACCTCTACCCTTATTACAGAACCATCAGCCACGCCCTCTGCCGAAACCGACAAAGACAACGTTAAGGCAAACACCAACACCGTAAACATGCTGATCATCGTGTTTCTTTTTGACCATCTCGACATCGATATTCTCCTTTTTTTGACAGACTGCAATTCCATCCTGGCAAAATCATTTACTAATATATAACACTTTTAACACCTGATTTAACGAAGAGGAAATATTGACGCTCTGCTTAGATATTACTCAGTCCCCCTGAAAAAGTTTCTGTTGGTTGGCATTCTTTTCCAGTTCCTGACACCTTTGTTTCTACGGTTAATTTTACAGTTTTTGCCCCAAAAAATCAAGGGAACTTCATCGTTTCAACCTTCTCTCAATAGCTTTTCCTGTTTTGACCGATAAATACCACCATTTCAGTCGGACTTGCCAACCCTTAAAATCCCCTAATCAACCAGGTGTTTAACCGAAAATTCATTCTGATGTTTTGCCAAAAGGACTAACCGCCCAAAAAAACACCTTTATCACACTGAAAAGGGCAACAAAAAAAGCCGTCAAAACTCAATTATAACAGCAACCTCTTAAACAACAAGTGTTTACAGAAATTCCCGCTCGATTTCAGCACTTGAACCTTGCTAATTACTGAAAAACCTATAAAATTGTCCCGTTATGGGAAGGGTCCGCTGGTTGCTGACTGCTCCTAAATAATAACTATCGGCTTGAATCAGACGGATATTTTTCCAACAGCTTTTGTTTTTAGAATAACGGCCCGGATCGTAAAACCAGGCTTATCCTCATTTTGCTGTCTCGCGGGCCGAAACAACTGGAAGACTTCAAAGGACTTATCATGCGTAAAATCATTTCAATCCCGCTGCTGGTTTTCCTGCTGACTGCCGGTTGCAACATCAATCAAACCGGCACCCAAAAGACCGACAAACTCGCCAACATGGATTTTCGCGAGGTAGTCGCCCACGCCAAAAGCCAGGTCTTTCCCATGGTCGTTTACATCAAATGCCTTCGCCAGGATTACGCCGGCGGCAAAAAAATCACTCAGGAAGTTTCCGGCAGCGGCGTCATTGTCTCTGCCGATGGCGAAGTAGTTACCAACTGGCACGTCGTCGATAAAGCTGTCGAGGTTCGCTGCCTGCTCTACGACGGCCGGGGCCTCGATGCCAAAGTGCTCGGCTCCGACAAAGACACCGACCTGGCTTTGCTGAAACTACAAAAACCAGACGACCGCCCCCTCCCCTTTGCCGCACTTGACGATTCGGACAAACTCCAGGAAGGTGATTTCGTCATGGCTATGGGTGCACCCTGGGGACTGAGCCGGTCGGTTTCCATCGGCATCATTTCCTGTATCAAGCGATTCCTCCCCGAAACCAGCGAATACTCACTCTGGCTCCAAACCGATGCCGCTATCAGTCCCGGTAACTCCGGCGGGCCCCTGGTAAACACCGACGGAAAAATCGTCGGCATTAACACCCGCGGCAGTACCTCCGGCGGCGACATGGGTTTTGCCATCCCCTCCAACACCATCAAGTTCATCATCCCCCAACTCCGCGAGCATGGCCAGGTTAACTGGAGCTGGACCGGTTTGCAATTGCAGCCCCTCCACGATTTCGAACGCGACATCTACTTCGACGCCGACCAGGGCGTCATCGTTGCCGAAACCGATCCCGAAAGCCCCGCCCGCCGCGCCGGCATCCTCGCCCGCGACCGCATACTAAAAATCAACGATCAACCCGTTACCGCCCTGACCGCTGAGGAACTGCCCCAACTGCGAAAACTTCTCGGCAATCTCCCCAAAGACCAACCGATAATCATCACCCTGCAGCGCAACGATGAAACGTTGAACCTCCAGATCACCCCCACCGAAAAAGGAAAGGTCGAAGGCGAAGAACTCGACTGCCCCCGCTGGGACCTCACCGTCAAAGCCATCAACCGCTTCGACAATCCCGACCTCCATTTCCAACGCGCCCAGGGCGTCTTCATCTACGGCATCAAACACCCCGGAAACGCCGCAAACGCCGGTCTCAAAGCCCAGGATATCATCCTGAAAATCGACGGCAAAAAAGTAACCACCCTCGACGAACTCGAAACCATCCACAAAGAAACCCTCGAAAACATCGAACAAAAACCAAAAATCATCATCAGCGTACTCCGCAGCGGACTACTCCGCCAACAGGTGCTCGACATCTCCAGAAATTACGAAAAAGAATAAACTTTGATTATGGATTGCAAACGCGTTACATTTAGAGACCATGTTGTTAGAGAAATAAATAATGAATTGCGTAATCTGCAAACAAGGCCAAACTAACAGTGGCTTTACCACTGTTACCCTGGAAAGAGATCAAACCACAGTGGTCATTAAAAATGTCCCTGCCGATATCTGTGAAAATTGCGGTGAATATTATCTCAGCGAAACTGTTACCGAAAAAATTCAGAAACTCGCCGAGCAAGCTGCTAATGCAGGTGTGGAAATTGAAGTTTTAAACTACGCAGCATAATTCACACCAACGTGGGGACACAAAATTAAACATTTTGCCGATTAAGGAGTAACTCATGCAGTTAAAAGCTCTGCAAATAACTTCCGCCGTGATTGTTCTTTTCGCCGGCCTGTTGCCTTTGACCGCGGCTGAATCGGTCGAGCAGGATCAGCAAATTACACCCGCCGAAAAAGTAAAAATCGCCGACAGCCTGACTAGCTCTCTCGTCATCGTCGAATACACGCTGAAATACGACAAAGGCCAGGCCCCCGATATCGGCGGCTGGAGCACACGCTGTCCCAACTGCGGCGGTTTCCACTCCATCGGCTCCGGCCGGCAGATGATTGACGAAGAACGCCCCCTCGAAGTTGACGGCTACCTCCTGGCCGACAATCTCGTCATTACCTCGGACATGATGGTCCACCCGCGCTTCGTCGAAAAAATCGAAGTCCGCTTCGGCAACCATCTCGTCCCCGCCAAAATTCATTCCTATTTCAAAAATCAACCTGCCGTGCTCATCGAACTCGATCAACCTCTACCCGGTACCGCACCGCTGAAATTCCAACCCGAAAACCAAGGCCCCTACTGGACACTTTCCCTGGACCTGCTCAACAGCGCCTGGTCAGCCGGCATCAAAGAATTCAGCACCACACTTACCCGAACCGAAACCGGCCGCACCTTCCAGTCCGCCAATACCGGCGGCATCGTCGTAACCAGAGACGCCTCTCCCGTTGCCATGGTTCTAAACAATCAGTTTTCCGCTGACGATTCCTGGAAAATCTCTCCCCGGCAATGGCCCGCTATCACCGCCGAGCAAATGCAAAACCTTCTTGACCAGCTACAAACCAAAGCTGATCAATCCCTGTTGCGGGTCACTCTCAACTTCCGCAGTCCCAAGCAATCCCCCCGCCAGAGTTACATGAACGATGAAGATGAAAATCCTACCGAAATCCACACCGCCGGCATTGTCGTAAACAAAAACCAGGTCCTCATCCTGGCCAACCTCAAACCAAAGATAACCGCCCGCCTCGAACGTATCACCGTCCACCAAAATTCCGGCGATCCCATCACCGCAACTTTCGCCGGCACCTTAACCGATTACGGCGCCCTGCTGGCCGATCTGGAAACTCCACTCGATTCGGCCGCCACCCTGATCGACAACAGCATTCGCGATTTCGACAACCAACTGCTCCTGGCCGCCGAGGTCATCATCCAGGGCGAAAAACGCGTAACCTATTTCAAACCCATCCGCCTGGCTTCTTTCGAGCTGGGCTGGAAACGGCAAATCTACCCCAATGTCACCGGCGATTCCCAAAACTTCTTCATCTTCGACCAAACCAACCGCCTGATCGCCCTGCCCATCACCCGGCGGGAAAAAGTCTCCGAAGATGACCGCTTCTCCAGAGCCGGTGCCCCACTGACCGCCACCGGTTACCTCAAAAACCTTTTCACCGACCTCGCCGCAAACCTCGACCCCAGCAACATCCCGCTCACCGAAGCCGAGGAAAGCCGCCTGGCCTGGATGGGTATCGAAATGCAGGCCCTCAACAAAGAACTCGCCCGCATCAACAACGTTTCCGACCTCACCAAAGACGGAAAGACCGGCGCCCTGGTCTCTTACGTTTACCCGGATTCCCCCGCCGCCGCTGCCGGTATCGAACCCGGTGCCATCATACTCCGACTACATTGCGACGACCTGCCCAAACCTCTCGACATCGACGTTTCCGGCGACATGTTTATCGAAAACTTCCCCTGGGAACAACTCGATCAGGTTCCCGAACAATATCTTGACCGAATCCCCCAACCCTGGCCCAGCGCCGAAAACAGCTTGTCCCGCGCCCTGACCGACATCGGCTTCGGCAAAAAATACCTCGCCGAATTCTTCATCGACGGCCGGACCGTCCAGAAAGAATTCACCGTCACCCAAAGCCCCCCCCATTACGATTCCGCCCCCCGCTACAAATCCGATGCCCTCGGCCTGACCGTCCGCAACCTCACTTACGAACTGCTGCGTTATTTCCAACGCACCCCCGACGAACCCGGCGTGATCGTCTCCAAAATCGAACCCGGCAGCAAAGCTTCCGTCGCCGGTATCAAACCTTACGAAATCATCACCCAGGTCAACGACCAGCCGGTCAATTCCATCGAGGATTTCGAAAAACTCACCCAGCAGCAAACCGACCTACGCATCGCCGTCAAACGCATGACCCGCGGCCGTGTCGTAAAAATCAACATGACCGACGAAAACTCCGAATCAGCCCCCTCGGAAAATCCAACTTCCGAAAACATAGAAAAATAATTCCCCTGCGTAGCAACGCCATTTTTAGCCCCTCGGCCTGTCCGAGGGGTTCTGATAGCTATTATGGTAGCGACGTCTTAGTTAATCTATAGCGCAACTTAAGTGGATTTGAAGGGAAGCTATTTCACCGTGCCCACCTTAGCCAGTGTAGGGTGGGGCTCGCCCCACCGATTCATTCTATTTCACCGTGCCCACCTTAGCTTCGATGAGCTTGTTCGCCTCAAAAACCTTACCTTCCAGCGCATCCTTGAAAACCAGCTTAACCGTCAGGTTGGCATGTGTCGGTTTTTTCCCCGCCTGCCAGGCCAGCGTAAATTTGTAATGATCCGCCAGCGCCCCGCTCAACCAGTATTCCCCCAGTTTCTCAAATTCAAATTGCCACTGCCCTAACTGCTGTTGACCTTGGCCCGCCGCCAAATCCCAAACTTCAATCTCAACCTCGCCTGCCGCTTTTATCACGTCCCCCTGCTGATCGCGCACCAACAAATAAATTACCAACCCGTCATCCACCCCATCCTTGTCGTCATCGTAAGCTCGACTGAACCTGCCGAATTCAATCTTGTCCGCCCGCACCAGATGCTCCAGCCGATCCGCACCGAAGCCACGTAACTGGCTCATTTGCTGCTGAAGCTGGCCGATTTGCTCGCGCTGCTGATTGTTTTGCTGCTGCAACTGCTCACTTTGGCTCCTAAGCTCACTCAGTTCGCTCCGCATCGAATCGTCCGACCGCAGCGCATCCCCGCAACCTACCAACAAAATAGCCAACAAACCAAGTGCAACCCCCCCACCCCTGTTAATTCCGCCACCAAATATAAATGCCGAGTTCTTCATCAAAATCCCTCCGCATCGCAAACTTTTATGTCATTCCCGCGCAAGCGGGAATCCAGTCTTAAAAAATTTCATGTCCTTCATGATCTTCATGGTAAAATTTCTTTTGCGATTTTTGCGGCTATAAAAAGTCCGCGTTCATCTGCGTGCATCTGCGGTTTCATCTTAGTTGCTTTTACTCTTCTTTTACCGGAATCTTCTCCAGTATCTTATCCGCCACACCGTATTCGATAGATTTCGCCGCGTCCATCCAGTAATTGCGGTCGCAGTCTTTTTCCACCGTTGCCAGGTCTTTGCCGGTGTGCAATGCGATAATCTGATAAAGCTTCTCCCGCAACCGAATCATCTCTTCCGCTTCGATCTGCAAATCAGTCGCCGGGCCGGTAATCTGCCCGCGAATCAAAGGCTGATGCAGCAGCACGCTCGAATTGGGCAACAAATTACGCTTGCCTTTCGTCCCGCCCAGCAACAGCAACGCTCCCATACTGGCCGCCAACCCCACACAATAAGTGCTCACGTCACAACGCAGATAACGCATCGTGTCGTAAATCGCCAGACCCGCCGTTACCGAACCGCCCGGAGAATTAATATAAAAATGAATATCGCTCTTGGCATCCTCGTTACTCAAAAACAACAACTGGGCCACAATCAGGTTCGCTACCTCGTCGTCCACCGGACCACCCAGAAAAACCACCCGGTCCTTGAGCAGCCGCGAATAAATATCATACGCCCGCTCGCCCCGACCCGTCGTCTCTATTACCATCGGTACCAGATTACTCATCTAATATCTCACTTCCTTACCGTTTACTCAGGCAGTTTTATTAAAAAACGGTTTTGAAATTAGCCTGTCAAAAATTCTTCATCCTTCAGGCTTCATCCTTCAGGCTTTCTTATTTGTCTTTCCCGTTCTTAGACTTGACGTCATCTTCCGTGAGCACCTCGTCAATCAAACCATATTCCTTGGCTTCTTCGGCACTCATATAACGATCCCGCTCGGTTTCTTCCTTGATCTGCTCCACATCCTTACCGGTGTGCTGCGACAACAACTCATTAATCATGCTGCGCGTCTTGATAATCTCTTCGGCCTGAATCTTAACATCCGCCGCCTGACCGCCAATCCCACCCCAGGGCTGGTGCAGCATAATCTTGGCATGAGGCAACGCATAACGCTTACCCTTGGTGCCCGCCGCCAGAATCACCGCCCCGCCGCTGGCCGCGTGACCAATGCAGTAGGTACATACGTCCGAGTTCAGAAAATGCATCGTGTCATAAATCGCCATCGTGTCATCCACACTGCCGCCCGGACAATTGATATACAAATGAATATCGTTGCCCCGCTTGATGTTGTCCAGGTAAAGCATCGACTTGATCACTACCGAACAAATCGTCCCCTGGTTAGTCAGATATGAAGGATCCAGCGGCATATCCAGAAAGATAATGCGATTCTCCAGCAACATCTCGTTCAAACCCATCTCGCGGGTTCGCTGGTAATGACCGCCGCCCTGAAGCTGCGGCCTTTCAATTCTCGTTTGCGGACGACATATTTCCATCTTGTTATCCTTAATTTTTTACCTTAGAAATCCTAACAAAACCTTGTCATTCCCGCGAAAGCGGGAATCCAGTTTACCGTAGGATGGGCTTTAGCCCATGCTGATCTGCTCCACATAGTTCCGATAAGAAAAACATTGTTAACATTTTCCTATTCATCGGCTTCTGGAGCCTTTCGCTTCACTGCTTTTCGAGAGGTCTTTTTCTTGGTTGACTTCTTGGCAGTCTTTTTCTCGGACGAATCACCCTCAGCCTTGTCCTGCTCCTCAGCCTTGTCCTGCTCCTCAGCCTTGTCGTCGCTGTCCGACTCGTCATCCTTTTCAGATTTCTTGGCCGCCGCTTTCTTCTTGGCTTTTTTCTTGGGCTTCTCCGGCTCAGCTTCTTTTTCTTTCACCGGGGCATCCACCACTTCGGCACTCTCCAGAATCTTATCGATCGCTTTTTCATCACGCAACTGACTCGCCAAAGATTCCAGCCTGCCTTCCCGCTTCATCTCGTCACGAACCTTCTCCGGACGACGACCGTAACGCGCCGCAATCTGGGCCACCACCCCGTTAATCTCCGCCGAGTCAACCTCAATACCAAGTTTATCCGCCACTTCCTCCATAACAAAACTCATCTTCAACTGCTTATTCGCCTGCTCACTCGATGACGCCCGCAGTTGCTCCAGATTCTCGGTCATCCGCTCCGCCGGCACACCCTGCTGCAGCAACTCATAATAACGCCGCTGCAAAAATCGGTCCGCATGACGAGCCGCCAGATCCGTCGGCAATTCGAATTCCACCGCTTTATCCAGATAATCGTAAACCTGCTGAGCCATCAGGTTGCGAATCTCCCGGTCCGCTTCCCGCTCCAACCCATCCTCCAGATACTGATGCAATTCCGTCTCGTCACCGACGCCCAGTTGTTCAAAAAATTCAGCGTTCAACTCCGCCGGCACCAGGCGACGGATTCCCTTGACCTCCAGCGTGAACTCCGCCTGCTTGCCCCGGTAAGCTTCCTTTTCATGGGTGTCCGGTACCTCCCCGCTGCACTTCTTCGTATCGCCGATCTTGGCCCCACCCAGCGTCTTGCCCATCTCTTCGACCATCACACCCATCAACGCTGCCTTACCCACTCGCACCGGATGATTCTCCAGAGTTTCC
Organism: Sedimentisphaerales bacterium; assembly: GCA_016934515.1. Lineage (GTDB taxonomy): Bacteria > Planctomycetota > Phycisphaerae > Sedimentisphaerales > SM23-30 > JAFGSR01. The sequence continues at coordinate 4,010 of JAFGSR010000241.1, read as the reverse complement.
GGTTCGTCCACACCTTCGACTTTCATACTCACATCCGCGGTTACCACATCATCTTCAACCGCTGCTTCATCAGTAAGTTCCTCGATCTTGCCGTAACGACGCTGCAGATCGGCAATCGTCTGATCAATCCGTTCGTCGGTAATCTCAAACAACGGCTTTTCAATTCGAATCCCTTCCAGACTCGGTAACTCGAATTTGGGCTTGATCTCGACATCATATTCAAAGGTCAGGTCCCCCTCCTCCGGCAACTCGATTTTTGCCGGATCAAAATCCGGCTCGCCCAACACATCAAAATCCTGCTCCTCATCAATCTGCTCAAACGCCTGCGCCAACAGCTTCAGCTTGGTCTGACGACTTAGTTCATCACCGAAACGCTTCTCCAGCAGCCGACGCGGTGCCCGACCCTTGCGAAAGCCCGGCACCTCCGCCGACCAACGCAATTCTGAATACTGCTTGTCCAGTTCCTTATCTATCTCAGCTCGCGGTATCACAATCTTGATCTTCTTTTTGCAGGATTCAATGTCTTCCACGGTAATGTCGCATTGCAACTTCTCCTCGGCCGCCTCCTGCCCTGGCTCCAAATCCTGTTCCTGCCCCTGTTCCTGATCCTGTTCTTGATCCTTTTCCTGCTCCTGTTGCTCGGGGTTTTGATCCTGGTTCTGTTCGTCCATCGGATTTTGCTCCTCAGCCATCTTTGACTCCAATCATTTATTCGTAAAAGGTTTATTACACAATATAAATACAGAAAAATGGCTCGAAAGGTAAAACAGGCGCCCCAAAAAACCCTGGAGATCAATCTTGGCCGATACTCATCAAATGCCAATCAGGACAAGATTGCTTTCCAAGGCCTGAATCGACACGGCTTCGACCTACGCCTGACCCGATTCCACGCGTCCTTCTCCCGATGACACGCCCGAAGTCGGTACCTCGCTGCCGCAACACTAAGTAACTCTAACAAAATGAGTTATGGATAACGATGGTTGCCCTATAAGCCTTCCAAAAACTAATTTTGTCAGAGCGAAAAATTACAAAAGCGGGTGATGAGATTCGAACCCACGACATTCACGTTGGCAACGTGACGCTCTACCACTGAGCTACACCCGCAAAAGCTATAGATAACTTAACAATCTTAAAAATCGTTGCAAGTTATTTTTACTGCATTACACAGTATTTTTAACCAACCAAACGTTATTTCTACCAGATTTTAGCGTTTAAATCAACTCTTTTACGCAGGACTAAACCTTATCAACGTTCGGGATTTAACATTTAAATCAACTCATGTACCCGGGATAACACCTCATTTAAATCAGTTCATGTACCCGGGATAACACCTGATCAACGCTGGGCCAGCCATCCTGGCTGCCGCAGATTTTCGCTTTTTTACCCAGCGGTCGCCAGTTTTTAGGCTTCGAATTGCCGAAAATCGCCACCGTCGGCACTCCCAGCGCCCCGGCCAGGTGGCTGATACCGCTGTCGTTTCCGATGTAAACTCGGCTGTTACAAAGAATTGCCGCAATCTCGCTCAGTTGCGCCTCGGGAATGACCACCGCATTTTGGGCCAATAACTGCGTTTTTTCCCGATCCCAGCGTTCCATTTCGGTGGGCCCCAGCAGAAACACCACCTGGAGATTTTTCACGCGGAGCTTCTCGGATAATATCAGGAAGTTATTGAGATCCCAGCACTTACGCTCGCTGCCGCTGCCGGGATGGATAGTGGCGAACTCAGAGTCCGGTGGTAAACCAGCCTGGCTGAGCAGGTCCCGGCCGGACTGTATTTCTTGTCGACTAAGCTTAATCATCGGCCCAGCAAGGCATTCGTTGATCTCGGTCATTTGTAATTGGCCTTGGTGGGCGAAGGGCGACATGAAGAAGCAGGCGGTGTGGTGGGGATAATCGTCCGGCGGCATCAAATCCAGCGTTATCACCTCCGCGGCATGGGTGATGTAGGTGGTGAAAATCAGATTCTGTTCGAAATTGCCCTGTTTGTCGGACAAAAAGCTGATTATCAGCTCGTAATCGCGGAAAATGTCGATAAGCGGATCGTGCTCGGGCAGGTCGAAGGTTTGGTGATCTTCAAACAGGCGGTGCAGGTCAGCCTGTTCCAGGGACAAGACCTGGCTGACGTCGCTGCGGCTTTGCAGGAGCCTTAGCCGCTCGAGGTGGCCCATGATATCGACCTTATCAAGTCCCCAGCGGCGTTTCAGCAGCCTCACCAGGGGCAGTGTGAGGATCATGTCTCCGATGGCACCGGGCTGAATTATCAAGCCAAATCGGTTTTTAGGTTGCGTTACAGCCATTTTTTGTCGTTTTTCCGCGATTTTCCGGCGATTTTCTGCGTTTCGTTGCTTAAGTACCCGATTTTCGAGGACGTTTACTTATCTCAAACTAGAGATTTTAACAATTTTACTGATCCGGCGAAACTCTTGATTGTATCGTTCAAATTCTTAAGCAATAATTAGTTATGAGATTATGGTCGATACATCCGCGTTACCTGGATCGCATGGGGTTGATTGCGTTGTGGCGGGAGGGATTGCTTGGACGGGCGGTGCTGGCGGGGAAAACCCGGGGTTATCGCAATCATCCGCAATTGCACCGGTTCCGGGAGCAGAAAAATCCGGTTCGGTCGCTAAATGCTTATCTGAAAGAGGTTTGGCGGGAGGGACGGCGGCGCGGCTACAGGTTTGACGGCCGCAAATTAGGCCCGGCAGCACCGGGGAAATCCATCCCGCTGACCCGAGGCCAATTGGAATTTGAGGTTGCTCACCTGTTGGGGAAATTGCGAAAAAGAGATAAACAGGCTTTTGAGGTTTTAGCGGGCGAGAACACCATCGAGCCGCACCCGATTTTTCGGGTGAAAAGCGGTCCGGTCGAGAGTTGGGAACGGATAAAACAGGGGTAAAATGAACTGCCAAAATGGCATCCGGGCGGTAGTAATGTCGATGCGAGGTGTCCAATATTGGGCTGGAAAGGAACGTCGAAAGTGGTCCAAAAGCGCGACAAAAAGTGGGCCGAAAATGAGAAAAGATGAAATTTTGTCAAAAAACAGGGGCGAAAGTTGGTTGGTTTTGGGGTGGTTTTTGAAGAAAGTTGGGGCAAAGTTGGGGTTTTTTTGCAGAAACTTGCGATTTTTGAAAAAGGGCTGTCGCGCTTTTGGACACATTTCGAGAGAGGAAAAATATCTATAAGGTATTCATTTACAATGAATTACGCTGATTTTTGCTGAATGAAACAAATTATGGATTATGGATGGTAGCTATCGGGTTTATGGCTCGGTGGGATTTTGCGGGGTTTTTTAATGTAAGTCTTTATAGAATCGCAGATTAACGCGGAAAAACGCGGATTTTAAGACAGCCACAAAAAACACCTGCCACGACCATCTGCGACTAGCGAAGCATGGCGAGCGGGCGCTGCACAGCGGGCAAAAATCACAATAATAGATTGCAGTTAAATTCACCTGTGCCTGAAATCAATATAAGCTATTGAAAAATCGAGTTTTATGTTAAAGCAAAATGATAATCACGCATAAAAAACAAGAAGTTGTTGGATAGTATTGCAGATGATTTTGTAAATCCAAATTTCTAAGCAATAAAAATGTCTTCTGGTTTATTAGGGATCCGAAACAAAATAGAATTTCTAATATTATTTTATTCGGATGCACCATAAAGATTATTAAGATTGAAGTCATTACAATGTCGCTATAAAATTGGTTTCCGACGGTGGATCGGAGAGTTTACATAATTCAATGTAAATATACAATATCGATAAATATAGGAACAGGGAACATTTTATGAGAATATTCAAAAGAATAATATTTGCAGTGATGATTTTGGTTGTTAATGGCTGGGGAATGGTTCCAATAACTGTTCATTACAAGCCTAGTGGTACATTACGTCAGAAGGTGAGTGGCTATCCCCGGGTTAGTCTTAAAGTAAATGATGTTCGGGAAAAGAAAGTATTTTATAAAAATGTTCTGGGCGAGGGTGTCGGAGATGTTGTATAAAACCGAATCG
>JAFGSR010000240.1 GCA_016934515.1 Sedimentisphaerales bacterium | reverse complement strand
GGTGGCAATAAGGCGATAAACTTTAGCCGGGCAATAAACCATTTTTTCCTCTCAATCAACCAACTTTTTCCGAGTTGATCCAAAAATCAAATATAAAAATGCAAAATTCAGGTGTTCGCTTCGCGAAAGCTATTATTTGTTAGAAATCAGCATATGATCTGAAGCTATTTCTACAATCTGGTGGGCAATTGATGTATCATAAAGCTGCGAAATTGAGATAAGTAAGATATTTACTTTTAGAAGTGCTATAGAGGTTGCTGATGCGTGAAGTTAAAAAATGTGGAATAAGGCATCTGGTGTTTGAGGGGTTGTCCGGTTGCAGGCGATTGCGGCATGGTGTGTCGCTGCGGCGGCAGGAGTTTGGTGAGTTTGATTTTTCCCGGGGGAAATCTGAGCAAGCGGGTGATGGTTCTGATCAGTGTAGCAGCAATCTGAATAGGTTTTGTCAGGCACTGGAGTTGGATGAGAAGAGCGTGGTGCAGGCTCGGCAGGTGCACGGGGCGAAGATAGCGGTGATTGAAGAAGCGGGGCAGGAGCCGGGTTTGGCGGATGGATTGTGCACCAAAATCGCAGGGGTGCCCTTGATGATGGTGGGGGCGGACTGCCCGTTGGTGGTGGTTTTTGATCCGATTGTGCAGGTGCTGGGTATGGCGCATGCCGGGTGGCGGGGGACTGTTGAGCAGATTGTTCGGCGGCTGGTCGAAACCATGGCCGATAAATTGCAGGGGCGTCCGGAGCAGATGTTAGCGGGGATCGGGCCGGGGATATGCAGGAAGTGTTTTATGGTCGGGGAGGATGTTATTACAGAGGTTATGAATAATCTAGCTGAGGCGGAGCAATTAATCCAGCCTATTGACAATCCTGCTGTCCAAGAGGTTCAGTCTGTTCGAGGTGGACAACGTCGGTGGAATTTTGATTTGGCCCGGGCCAATCAGAAGCAGTTGATGGCGGTGGGGCTGGCGAAGGAAAACATCGAGTTGAGCGGCTGCTGTACATTTGAGCAGATCGTGGAATTTCCATCATACCGCCGTGATGGCAAATCGGCAGGTCGATGGGCTTTGATAGCTGGGCTGGCAAAAAAGACTAAGATAAATGGTTGATATGTAGTGGTTTATGGTTTCCAGAGGGGGGCTTACCGGTTAGTAATCCAAGGGGTAATTTTGCGCAAAAAACGGGCCGCGGGGTGCTATCAGCTGGGGGGGGCAGCCAACAGCGGGGGGAACCCGCAGCCCGGGACCCAAATATTACCGAAAATTGTCAATAACGTCAAGAGGGGTTGCTCAAAAAAAGGGAAATTTGGCGGAGAGGCCAGAGGAATGAAAAGATTGATAAAACGTAATTGTTCACGGTTTTTCTACCATGAAGCTCTTAGGGTGGTCAAGCCGCAAACAAGATATTTCACGCAAAGACGCACCCGCCGTGCTCGCGCCCGTCGCGGCAGGAAGACGCTAAGAAATTTTGACAGGATGCTCAGGATTTTAATTTAACCATGAAGCTCCTGAAGTTCATGAAGAGGCCAAAAATTCATAAGACGTTAATTATTAACATGTTGTGACGAGGTAAAATAAAAATCACGCATAAAAAACAAAGAACTACAAGATAGTATTATGAAGGTATTGAAGGAATTCAATTTTTCAGCCAAGCAGGCTGTTTTGATGATTAAGGCGTCAATGCTGGTTTTTACAGGACTTGGCGGTGAAATTTTATTTCGCCCTTTCAGGGCTTTAAAAACCAGCGAGCGATTACCCAGGGCGTTGCCCTGGGCTTTGGTATTTTGCCCCTTCAGGGCAGTTTAAGGAAACCGCTTTTGGCAGTAACCAGATTTTCTGTGAACGGTTACGATAAAACGAAGTATTGGGGAGTTGAACGACCGGTGGACACTGGGTGAGTGAAAATTTAGTGATTTTGAAGGTTAGAGTTGAATTTCCCGGGCGATATTTTGGTAAATTTTCAGGTCATTCGAGGAAAACAGCACGAAACGGACCGAATCAAGTTGATTTTGGCTTTTGAGGAACTGATGGACGGTGTGGAGGGCGACATGAGCGGCTTTTTCGATGGGAAATCGGTAAGCACCGGTGCTGATGGAGGGGAAAGCGATGGATTTCAGATGATTTTGTTGAGCCAGTTCGAGCGAGTTGAGGTAGGCTTCGGCGAGCAGTTGGTTTTCGCCGTGTTGTCCGTCGCGGTAAACCGGGCCGACAGTGTGAATTACGAAACGGGCTTTGAGATTTCCGGCGGAGGTGATGACGGCCTGGCCGGTGGGGCAGCGGCCCTGGCGAGCGACGATTTTTTTGCACTGGGCGAGGATTTCCGGGCCTCCGGCGCGATGGATGGCACCGTCAACCCCGCCGCCGCCCAATAAAGAGCTGTTGGCGGCGTTGACGATGGCGTCGGTGTCCTGCTGGGTGATGTCGCCCTGGATAAGCTCAATATTAGGATGCATAGCAAAACTCCGAGCAAAATCAGCTTCAACTGCAATTTAGAGATTAATCATTTGCTCGGTAATAGGCAAGGAAAACCGAAACAAGAAAAGTAGATTTTGCTCGGAGGACAGCATGGGCTAAAGCCCATCCTACAAATCTGAAGGTCAGTTTGAGTTGTTTAAAAGACTTGTCAGTCCACCAGTTCGCGTTTGACGCGGTTACCGATGTTGGTGAGGATTTCATAAGGTATTGTGCCAGCTAGCTTTGCCAGGTTTTCAGCGTTGGCGGGGCTTTGGAGGTGGTCATCAACGACGGTAACAGCCATGCCTTCGTGAGGGGTGGGGCAGTCGGTCAGGTCGATGATGGTCAGGTCCATGCTGATGCGGCCGATGATGGGCAGGTCGTTGTTTTGGAAACGCATGCAAGCCCGATTGGACAGTTGCCGGAAGAGGCCGTCGGCATACCCGACCGGGACGATGCCGATGCAGGTGTCTCGTTGAGTGCGGAAGGTGCGGCCGTAACCGCAAGTCTGGCCGGCGGGGATGGTTTTGATCTGGATAACGGGTGCTTCGACCCGGAGGACCGGTTTGAGATCCCAGTGGTTTTCGGCGATATTGGTGTAGCCAAACAAACCGATGCCGCAGCGGACCATGTCCATGCGGGCCTGGGGGAAACGTAGGGCGGCGGAAGTGTTGGAAGCGTGGATGGTTAGGTCTGGGCGATCATCGAGTTTTGTTTGGGCAAGAAAAGCGGTGAAATAGTCGAGTTGTTGGCTGACAAAATCAAGTTCAGGCTCATCAGCGGTAGCAAAATGGGTGTAAACGCCCTTTAAAATAAAATAATTGGACGATTTCAGTTCGTTAAGAAGGATTTGGGCCTGGTCGGGATAGCAGCCCAGCCGCCCCATGCCGGTTTCGATTTTAAGGTGGATGTTGATCTTGCCGTCGGCGGGGTCGAGGATGGATTTGAGGTATTTGAGGGCTTCCAGCGAGCAAATTGTGCAGTGAAACGCGCGAATTTGGGCAAGTTTTACCAGTTCCGGGGCGATTCCGCTGAACAAAGGTGCGGTAACGAGGATGTTTTTACCCAGGGCGAAGGGGAAAATCTGTTCAGCTTCTTCGATGGAAGAAACCGCGAAGCTATCGGCGTATTGAACCGGAGAGCTGGATGGCAGGGGAGAGTGATTCGGGGCTTCAGAGTGGAGATCGGGCCGGGGCAGGTTGTCTAAATGGCTGATTTGGCAGTTACTTATGTTGGCGTTGAGGGTTTTGACGACGGACTTGGCGTTGTGTCCGTAGGCGTTGGCTTTGACGACGGCACAAATTTTGGTTTGGTTGCCGCAGATTTTTCTGATCAAAGCGGCGTTATGGTGAAGGTTTTTGCGGCTGATGTAGGCCTTGACGGTCTTGAGGGATTGCTGCCGGAGTCTTAAGGGGCCGATTTCGTAAATATTGGCCAGGGATTTTGCGGGGGCGGCTGGGATTGCGGCAGTGGTGTTATCCGAAATGGTTAAATGACGGGTCCGGTGAAATCTTGAGCGTCCATGCTGCATTTTGTTGTCCATATAATGTTGATCGGCGAAAAAGCTGTCAGATCGTTATGGTTTTTCAGGTTGAGATTAAGGAAATCTTTACAATATTTAGCATGCAAAATTACCTCGTCTGCGTCAAGGAAAAAATCACTGGACAGGCAATTCATAACTGATAGAATTACTGGACTTTACCTTTGGGGAGCGACCAGAGTCCCGGAGGTGATTGCGGCGGAATAATTGTAGTGAGAAAGATCAGCCCTGACCAATTCTGGTGAAAAATTGGATATGTGAAAATTCATCGGATTTTTAAGGTTATTTTCAGGGCGCCAATTTTTGATTAAGGAGATTATTGTGAGTGAAGGGACAATCGAAGCCAAGGTTATGAATCGTTGGATAATAGTGATGGGCGCTATAATGATCCAGCTTTGTCTGGGCGCGATTTATGCCTGGAGTGTGTTTACGAAGAAAATCACGTTAGCATTGGAAGATGGCGGCGAATATGGTTTTACCGCGGGACAGGCGGCTTGGGTTTTCTCGGCGGGGCTGGCAAGTTTTGCCTTTGTGATGCTGTTTGCGGGTCGCTGGCAGGCCAAGTCTGGGCCGCGTAAAGTAGCAGCCACCGGCGGTGTTGTGTTGGGTATCGGTTACATACTGGGTGGATTTTTAGGTAAGACTTTTGCTGGTCAGTTGATTTGCATCGGTCTGATCGGCGGAGCGGGGATTGGCTTGGCTTATGTGGTTCCGATCGCGGTGGGAGTGAAGTGGTTTCCGGACAAGAAGGGGATGATAACCGGTTTGGCAGTGGCGGGATTTGGATTTGGGGCGACAATCTGGGTAAAACTGGCGGGAAGCTGGTTTGGGGGTGGATTGTTGAACACGACCAGTGTGTTTGGGCTTCCGGGAGTTCAAAGTGTGTTTGTTATCTACGGAGCTGTCTTTTTGGTGGTTGTTCTGCTGGCGAGCACGGTAATGATTAATCCTCCGGCAGGATGGAAACCTGCAGGTTGGAATCCACCAGCACCAGTAGAAGGTAAAACTGCCGCAACAGGATCAATCAATCTGTCGGCTGGACAGATGATGGCTCGGCCGCAATATTGGGGGTTGTTGTTGATGTTCATCGGGTCGGCCTTGGCGGGACTGATGGTAATTTATTGCATCCGTCTTTTCGGGATTGACAGTCTGCAGGCCAATATAGAGGGGATGGACGCGGCCAAGGCCGGAACGATTGCCGGCACCGCCATGGCCTGGTACGCGATATTGAACGGTTTGGGTCGGATTATCTGGGGGACGGCTTCGGACAAATTAGGCCGAAAGCTGGCGTTGTTTTTGATGTGCCTGATTCAGGGCATTATGATGTTGACCTTTTTCAAGGTGGGCGCCAGTGAAATCGGTTTGATTGTCGGGGCGTGCGTGATCGGATTCAACTTCGGCGGTAATTTCGCACTATTCCCGGCGGCGACGGCGGACTTTTTTGGTAATAAAAACGTTGGTTCCAATTATCCCTGGGTATTTCTGGCTTATGGAGTTGCGGGAATCGCCGGGCCGCAGATCGCGGGAATTTTTAAAGATGCCGCTAAAACCAGCGGTGCCGGAGTTAACGCCTGGGTAACGCCTTTTATGATTGCCGGGATAGCATGCCTGGTAGCAGCGGTGCTTGGTTTGCTGTTGAAAGCTCCAAAAAATGGGTCGGCAAGTGAATCATAATTTGCTGAAATTTGATTTTGTTTAAAGATTACGAAACCCACGGATTGCCTGACGCGGTCTGTGGGTTTTGTTTTTTAATGTTTTTTTCGGTGGATATGGGTTGGGGGGATTTAGCTTGAGAGAGGATTGAGGCGGTGTTATCATTATGCAGTTGTGATAAAGTTAGGACATGGAGGTCATGATGGTTGCTAAGAAAAGCGACACCGAAGGACAGATGAGTTTTGCTTTTGGGGGCGGTGGAGGCGACAGCGGTGAACTTGAGGGGCGCTCCGTGAAAAAGGTTAAGAAAAAGATCAAAAAAAAGATTAAGAAAAAAATCAAAAAGAAAGTTCTGAAGAAGGTTAAAAAAACCGCAGCAGCACCCGGCGAAGGTTCAGCTCCAAAAAATGCGGTAGCTAAAAAAACCGGAAAAACTAAAAAAACGGCTGGTGAAAGTGCTGCCAAGAAAAAGGTAACCGGCAAAAAGGTCGTTGGCAAAAGGAAAGCCGGGAAAAAGGGTGTTGGGCAAGAGTCGGCAGCCAAAGTCAGATCCGCCAAAGTTATCGAGCACATCGCAGATGATCAGATCGAAGCGCAGGCCCGGGCCATGGCGGGCACTCAGCGGGAGATCAGCGTCAGTGAATTTTTTGCCAAGAACCGGCATCTGCTTGGATTTGATAATCCGCGTAAAGCGCTGCTGACGACGGTTAAGGAAGCGGTGGATAATTCACTGGACGCCTGCGAAGAGGCGCACATCCTGCCGGAGATCGAGGTGGGCATCCAGCAAAAAGCTGAAGATCGTTTTGTGGTGTGGGTGCAGGATAACGGGCCGGGGATTGTCAAGGCGCAGATTCCGAACATTTTTGGGCGGCTGCTGTATGGCAGCAAGTTTCACGCTTTGCGGATGGCGCGGGGTCAGCAGGGGATCGGGATCTCGGCGGCGGGGATGTACGGATTGCTGACGACGGGTAAAAGCGTCAAGATCAACAGCCGCACCGGACCGCGCAGCCGGCCGCATTATTATGAGTTACGGATCGACACCAAAAAAAATCGTCCGGACATTATTAAGGATGAGGAAATCGAGTGGGACGTAAAAAGCGGCACCCGGGTGGAGATCGAACTGGAAGCGCGCTATCAGCGGGGCCGACAGAGTGTTGATGAATATCTCAAACAGACCGCGATAACCAATCCGCACACCCGAATTCGTTATATAATGCCGGACGGGGTGGTTCAGGAATATGAACGTTCGGTCCAGCAGGTGGTGGAGGTTCCCAAGTCGATTCGGCCTCATCCTTATGGTGTGGAGCTGGGGGTGTTAATCAAGATGATCAAGGACACTACCCAAAAAACCATGACCGCTTTTTTGTGTCATGAATTTTCGCGGGTGAGTCCGCGGGTGAGCCAGCAGATTCTGGATAAAGCCAAACTTTCGGCGCGGAAGCGGCCCAGCGGCATGAGTCATGCTGAAGCGGAAAAGCTGCACGAAGCCATTAATAATACTAAAATTATGGCGCCCAGTACCAGTTGCGTGGTGCCGATTAGCGAAGAAGCACTGCAAAAGGGTATGGAGCAGGTGGTGAACGCCGATTTTTACGCGGTCTGCACGAGGCCGCCGGCAGTGTATCGGGGCAATCCTTTTCAGATCGAGGCGGGCATCGCTTACGGCGGGGGTAACGGTAATGGCAATGGTAACGACAACGACAACGACAACGGCAACGGCGAGTCGGGCCAGGAACAGGAATTAATGCGCGTGCTGCGTTTTGCCAACCGGGTGCCTTTGCAATATCAGCAATCGGGATGTGCGATATTCAAGTCGATTATGCAGATGAACTGGCGGTTGTATGGATTGTCGCAAAGCCGAGGCGCGCTGCCCGGCGGGCCGGTAACGGTGATGGTGCACATTGCTTCGGTGTGGGTGCCGTTTACTTCCGAAAGCAAAGAGGCGGTGGCGCATTACCCGGAAATCATTAAGGAAATCAAACTGGCGTTAGGCGAATGCGGCAGAAAACTCGGCCGACACCTGCGTGGCGAAAAACGTAAAAAGGATGAGGCCTTAAAGAGAAGTTACATCGAAAAATACCTCCCCGCCATCGGCGAGGCCCTGCGCGACATTCTTTCGCTCAAGGACCGCCAGGTCACCAAAGTGGTAAACCAACTGGAACACATCCTGGAAAAAACCAGAAGTAAGTAACCGTAAAAAAAGCAGAGAAACCAAGCTGCATTTCTTTGCATAAGCAGTATATATAGCTGCCATTTATCCTGTTATCATATCAGTTTCCGCCGCCGCCGGTTGAAAAAAATCACCACTGATCGTAATCTTCGATATAATTCATCAAGCCGTCACGATTCAAAACCGTAATGCTGCGGTAGCCGGTTTCTATTAATTTTTTCTTTTTGAATTCTGCCAAAACCCGGGATACCGTTTCCCGGCTGATACCAATCTGCAATGCCAAATCAGCATGAGTAATGCTCTGTGGTAGCGGTGAACCCAGCGGCGAGGTCGATTTTCTTAACAGCAGCCGGGACAAACGGGTGGGGACATTTTCAAAGCTGGCTCTTTCCAACTCCCGGGTAAGCGAAAAAATCGCCCGGGCCATGGTCTGCATCAGCCGATAGCAGATGTCGGCGCTGCTAAGCAGTCTTTTTTTCAATAATTTATGATCCATGGTCAGCACCAGCGAAGGTTTGTTGGCGATAATGGTAACCGCACTGGTTGCCCCGGTAATCATCTCTGCCAGGCCAAAATGATGGCCTCTAGGTAATACGCTGACGAGTTTTTCTGCTCCGGAAGATGACCTCCTGACTGAGCGTAAATTACCATTATACACTACAGTAAAATAAGTTACGCGTTGCCCCTGGAGCCAGAGGATCTCATCCCGGCCTAAGTTTCGCGGCTTGATGATTTTCGCCAACAAGCCAAGCTGGTCAGGCTCAAGCATCTCAAAAGCCCAGATATTGTGTAAAAAATGCTCAATTTCCAGGTAGCTGGGATTTTTATCCATGACTTATAAGATAACAAAGTTTTATGTCTTGGCAAGGACTATGTGACGAACATCACAATATTTTTGGGGATTATCTGTTAATTATAGTGAAGTAGAGGTTAATAAAAGCCGGTTTTCAGTTTTGTTTAGGCTGTTAAAAATCCCGGTTAGTGTTGTTATAAAGAAAGAAATAACTTCTTAAATACCTTATTCAAAAGGATTTAGCATGGGAAGCAAAAAAAAACCCTTAGATCCGTTAAAAATGAAAGATTGGGAAATCGCCGAAGCTGCTGAAGCTGACATGAAGCCGATTTCCCAGATAGCCGAGGAACTCGGTTTGCAAGGCGAAGAACTCATCAACATGGGCAAGTACCTGGCAAAGGTGGATTACCAGAAAGTGCTCCAACGTTTTGGTAGCAACTCCCAGGGCAAATACATTGACGTTACCGCCATTACCCCGACCCCGCTGGGTGAGGGGAAAACCACCACCAGCATGGGGCTGGTTCAGGGGCTGGGCAGGATCGGCAAAAAAGTTATTGGAGCAATCCGCCAGCCCAGCGGAGGCCCGACCTTTAATATCAAAGGTTCAGCAGCCGGTGGGGGCCTGGCTCAGTGCATCCCGCTGACACCGTTTTCCATCCGTCTGACCGGTGATCTGGACATGATCAGCAATGCGCACAATCTGGCCATGGTGGCGATGACCAGCCGCATGCAGCACGAAAGAAATTATGATGATGAAAAACTAGCTAAACTGAATCTGAAGCGTTTGGATATTGATCCTGACCGGGTGCAGATGAAATGGGTAATAGATTTTTGCGCTCAGGCGTTACGTAACATTACCATCGGCAAGGGCGGTAAAATGGACGGCTTCGAGATGGAGTCGGGCTTTCAAATTACGGTTTCCAGTGAGTTGATGGCTATTCTGGCGGTGGCCCGGGATTTGGCGGATATGCGGGAACGGATCGGTAAAATGGTAGTTGCCTATAACAAGCAGGGCAATGAAGTAACCACGGCGGACCTGGAAGTTGACGGTGCGATGACCGCCTGGATGGTGGAAGCGTTGAATCCTACGCTGATGCAAACTATCGAAGGGCAACCGGTGTTTGTACATGCCGGGCCGTTTGCCAACATCGCTATCGGGCAAAGCTCGATCATTGCCGACCGGGTAGGTTTGAAACTGAGTGATTATCTGGTAACCGAGAGTGGTTTTGGGGCGGATATTGGTTTTGAGAAATTCTGGAACCTGAAATGCCGGTTTTCCGGGCTGGTGCCGAACGCGGTGGTGATTGTGGCGACTATTCGGGCCCTGAAGATGCACGGCGGCGGGCCGACGGTCAAGCCGGGGCTTCCGTTGGATGAGGCCTACACCACCGAAAATCTGGAATTGCTGGAAAAAGGCTGCGGAAATCTGGTGGCCCACATCGAAACGGTCAAGAAAAGCGGGGTTTGCCCCGTGGTTTGCGTGAACAGTTTTTACCTGGATACGCCGGCGGAAGTGGCGCTGGTCAAGAAAGTCGCCGAGCAGCACGGTGCTCTGGCGGCGGTTTCGGAGCACTGGTTAAAAGGCGGTGAAGGTGCGGTTGAACTGGCCGAGGCGGTGGTGCAGGCCTGTGAAAAAAAGAACGGGTTTAAGTTCCTGTACGAACTTGATATGCCGCTGAGCAAACGAATTGAGACCATTGCCAAAGAGGTGTATGGTGCCGACGGAGTAACTTATACAGAAGAAGCCCGGAAGAAGTTGGCAATTTACGAGGCGGACCCGGATGCGAAAAAGCTGGGCACTTGTATGATGAAAACCCATCTGAGTCTGTCGCACGATCCGGACATGAAGGGTCGTCCGTTACGTTGGTTGTTGCCGGTGCGGGATATTTTGATATACAAGGGGGCGGGTTTTCTGGTTCCGGTGGCGGGTGATATCAAGCTGTTGCCGGGGACCGGGTCAAATCCGGCTTTTCGTAAGATCGATGTGGATGTCAAAACCGGTAAGGTGCAGGGATTATTCTGAGTTTCTCTCAAAAAGAATTACCGATAATTTCTGATCCAGAACCGCCGCTAATCGTAATAAAAACCGGACCGTGTAATTTGTTTTCACGGCCCGGTCTTATTAATCACATAATTCCGGAAAATTCAGCTAATTTGCCGGATTTGCCAATTCACTGAATTTACTAATTTGCCAGGGCATCGATTTCAGCAGGGGTGAGGGCGCGGTTGTAGATGCGGGTGTCGTCGATGAGGCCGTCGAAGAAGTTGATTTGGCCGGCGTAGCTACCGAGGGTAGAGT
>JAFGSR010000239.1 GCA_016934515.1 Sedimentisphaerales bacterium | reverse complement strand
GGTGGCAATAAGGCGATAAACTTTAGCCGGGCAATAAACCATTTTTTCCTCTCAATCAACCAACTTTTTCCGAGTTGATCCAAATTTAAAAAAGGCGAACCATTAACTGGTTTGCCTTTTTTAGTAATCTATATCTGCCGGGGCAGGTTGTGATTTTTTTATTTTGAAACGTGAATCGAACCGGCGGGCACGATGTAAATTTCGACACGGCGGTTTTTGGGATTGCCTTTTTCGCCGGCGGCGTTAGGTTCGATGGGGCGATACTGGCCCATTCCCATTACCGCGGTGCGGGTCGGGGCGAGTTGGGCCTGAGTCAGGATTTTTTGTACCGCGATGGCTCGGTGGGCGGAGAGGTGCCAGTTGGAGGGGTGCATGGCCAAGGTTTCGGCTTTTTTGATGGGGATGTCGTCGGTGTGTCCGACCACCAGCACGTCGAAGTTTTGCGCGGAATCTGAATTCAGGATTTCAGCGAGAGCCCCCAGTTGGCCGATAACGTTTGCCTGGACGGTGTCGCTTCCCTTTTCGAAGAGCAGATCGCTTTTGAAACGGACGATGCCGGTTTTTTCGTCAAAGGTTACCAGGTCAGTGCCGACCTGTTGAGCCCAGTCAGCCAGTTTGGAGCTCAACTCCGGGGGCAGGGCGATCTGTCCCAGTTGTTCGTAAAGCTGATCGATCAGTGTCTGCTTGGCGGTGAGTGATGCGTTGAGGGCGTCAATCTTTTGTTGCCAGAGCGATTGTTTCTGGTTCAGAAGATCATAATTTTGTTTAAACTGGTCATCGCTGAGTCGGCTGGCTTCCAGGGCGGCTTCGAGTTCCTGGATACGTTCGAGCTGGATATGGTTTCGTCGGACGCAGCTTTCGAATTCCGATTTAGAAACACACCCACTAGAGCCAAAGAGTATCAGGGCAGAAAAAACTGCACAGAAAAAGCTGGTTAATTTCATCAAAAGTCTCCTTTCGCGAGCGGCACAATCGGCAAGACGGCGGATTATATCGCTATTCTTCTTTGACTACTTTGTTTTTGGATTTTTTCTTTTTTTCTTTTTTCTTTTTTTCTTTTTTGGGTTTTGGAGCGGCTTTGGCTTTGGGGACCGAAGTTTTACCGGCCATGGAATTGCCAATGACGGCGATTAAGATTGCCAGGGCGGCGGCGCCGCCGACTATAAACCAGATTTTGGAACCGATGGTGTCAACGATTTTGGGTTGGACGCCGGAAATTGCGGCTCCGGTGACGAACGCCAGCAAGACCAGCAGTACAAAAGGTACGAGCATCATGGCGCCGAAAACGCCGCTGGTGGGATCGTCGATTTGCATTATGGGTTTGTAGCTGGCCAGGGCCTGGGGTTGAATATTATCTGCGGTACCGGTCATGCTTTCGGTCTGGCTGGGTAATTCGAAACCGCCGGGTACCTGGGTTTCGACGGCGCCTTCATCGCTGCCGGGGTAGATTTCTTCGAGCAGTTCGGCGCCCAGGCTGGTGTCGTCGGCTTCGCGAGACAAATCCAGCAAGCCGCTGCCGCTGGAGCTGCTGTCGAGCGAAACGTGATCGTCCAGGCTTTCCAGGTCGGCTATTTGGGTCTGGGCCAGCGGATCTACCAGTTCCAGGTCTTCATCGGTGTCGTCGAGAATATTAACGCCGTGAGTAGTGATTACGGTGTCATCGGAAGCCTCTTTGGCTGCGCCGGTGTCATCGAGGCTGATCTGATCGGCGGAATCGGGCGCTAATCCCAGCTCTTCAGCGGTGTCAGCCGGGGTCAGGGGAGTGTCGCCGGTGGTGCTGTCTTCGGGAGTGAGGTGGATTTCACCAGAGCCGCCGATGTCTGTTCCGGAAAGACCGGCAGCTGCCAGGGCGTCAACATCACTGACTTTGAACATCTCTTTGTTGCCATCGAGGAATTTGCGAAGCAGCCCGTCAGTAACCATTTGCTCGATGTCTTCGCGAGGACGACTGAGCTTCTGTTGGACTTCATCCATCGAATAGAACATTTTTGCCATAATATTTATTTCCTTTGCCCCCGAACAACTGATCGACTTAAGGGTACCTCAAAAAACCTTTTTTGCAACGAGTGGTTATTGTTAAGCGAGTTGCCCAAACAAGCTGATTTCGAGGTTTTGCTTAAGTTTTTTTACAGGATTATTTTTCCTCTATTTTATTGTTGCCGGATTCATTGCCTGTTTTGGATTCATTACCTGTTTTTGATTCATCCGGTACGGGTGTGAAGCCGCGATTTGGTACTGGTTGGGTAGAACGCTGAAGCCATTGTTTGACATCATCGGGCCGGGGATCGGCATTGTTGTAATCTGTGAGTTTGGAATCATATTTAAAGCTCCGGGCGGCCAGCAGGGAGAATCTTTGATGGGCCGGGCTGTTTAAGGTGTATTGATACAGACAGATGGTTTGGTTTTGGTGGTCGATCAGAGCGATGGCATCGTAACCAGGCCTGATTTGGACAGGAAAAGCGGTAACCGGTGCCGACTGAGAAAGGGGCTGATCCTGATTTTGCTGTTGAGCGGGAACCTTATCAACAAGCAAAATGATTGCCATGACGGTTGCCAAAACCGTAACCATCCAAGCCATTATTTGTGCAGGATTGTGGTTTCGTATGCTCATTTCCCCTAAGTTCCTGTAAACAATACCTTTATAATGCCCTCTGACGCACTGTTATTATACTATTGCTGGTCAGGGATGCAAGAATAAATATTTATCATCGAAGCGAAAAAATATTTAAAAAGGCTGCTCCGTTAGCATGGACAGGGAAAGATTGCCGGGAATTGTTATTGAGGAATTATTATGTAACCCTTAAACTACAATGACTTATGACGCGCAAAAGATACAGATTAATAAGCTGGTTAATAATTGCCCTGTTGCTTTTGGCAGGGGCAGGTTATGCGTTGCTGCCGTGGTTGCTGCCGGTTGGGGTGATCAAAGATGGCCTGAAAAAGCAGTTGGAGGCGGATTTTGGCAGAGAAGTGTCGGTTGGACAGGTGAAAATCAGTTGGGCCCGGGGAGTGGAGATTACCGATCTGCGGATTGGCCGAAAAGAGCAATTCGGTCCTGGAAATCTGGCAACAATCGGGCGGGTGACGGTTCCGTTTGTTCCGGGTGAGCTGATTCGGGGCCGGATTAAAGAAGTGCTTATCGAAGGGGCCGAATTCTGGGTGGTGCACGCTCAGGGGAAATTGAATGTGCAGGATTTGCCGCCGCTGGATGCCGAGATTGTTACGTTAAGGCAGGTTGTGGTGCATTTTGCGGTGGGGCAGCAACCGACCGGGCAGAAAAATCGGCAAGAGCGGGATGATCTGACAGAGCGGCCAGAGCTGTGCGAACTGCAAGCGACAGCGGCATTTACATTTGACGAAATCAAATTGGTTTTGGATAAAATCGGAGGCATGACCTGGTCGGTAAAAGGTGGTCAGCAGGGTGTTGAGGATTCGGAAATTTTCGGCAGGGGAATGATTATCGGATCAGGGAAAGCTGCAGAAGGATTTGCCCCAGAAAAGATTGCCACCGGGGGAGTCGAAAGTGCTGATTTGCCCCAGAGCGAGGGGGACTGGTGTGAATTTTCCACGAGTAATATTCAGTTGGCCCAACTGGGGATGGAAAACTGGTTAAGATTGGTGACTGATTCTTCGGTGGATTCATCAGGTTCGGCTGATGATCTGGAAACCGGTTTGATTGCTGCGTTGGAAGGTTTGAAATCGATTGAAGGCGGATGTTCGCTGGCAGTGAAGTTGCAGACGGATCAATTTAGTGGAATGATTGATGTGGATTATGAAGGCGCTGTGGCGGGGCTGAAAGTGATCGGCTCAATCGAAGACGAGGACGAGCGGGTATTGTACGACGCGGATGAGTTAAAAATTGCGGCAAAGGTGAAATTTGATCCGGTAAGCAGCAGCGTGGAAGTTGGTGATTTTTCTTTTGTCGGGCCCGGCGTGTTCGTAGCTGGGGCGGGTGACTGTGCAATTAGCAAAAAGGCTCTCAGCAAGGCAGTGGTTCGAATTGCGGAAGGGGTGATTAAGCCGGCTGAGATAATTGAAGCATTAGGATTGGGGCGGGAAGTCGAACAGCAGGGGATTGCTGCCGTTGGTGGCAAGATTGAATTTTCCGGTGTTTTTTCCAGTGATTTATCCGGCGAGCAGCGACAAAATAAAGTCGGGTTGGAGATTAATGCAACGGATTTGGAATTGAGCGGGGAAAAGTGGGATAAATCAGCGGGAGAAATTCTGAAAGTGAAACTGGCGAGCGATTTTGACAGTTCGGCGGAGCTGGAGATCGACGCTTCGGGGGTGGCGTTCGGCGGGGAAAACTGGAACAAAACAGCCGGGGAAATTCTGACGCTAAAACTGGCGAGTGATTTTGATCGTTCGGTGAAGCTGGAAATCGACGCTTCGGGAGTGGAACTCAGCGGGGAAAAGTGGAACAAAACAGCCGGAGAGATTCTGAAGGTGAAATTGGCGAGCGATTTTGATCGTTCGGCGGGGCTGCTCAGGGTGGATGATTTCGGGTGGCAATGTGGGGCGGTTCAGGGGGCCAGTCAATTGAAGGCTCAGTTGCAGAATCCCGAGGCACCGATTGAGCAGTTGAGGGAGGAATGGGAATCAGGTGATTTTGAGAAACTGCCGGAGCGGTTGTCGGAGATTTTTAAGCAGGTCGAGTTGGTTACGAAGTTTAAAGTGGCGGATATAAAGTTTTTGGAAGATTTGTCGTTTGGGCCGGTGGCGGAAGATTCACCGGCGATTAATTTGACCGCCCAAGGTCCGATGGAAGGGCGGTTATTAGCCGGGTTTAATCAGAATCAGGCTAAGGTTGAATGCCGGTTGAGCTTCCCGAGTGATTCAATTTTTGCATGTCGTCGGGGTGAGCAGGTCTGGATTGAGAAGCAGCCGGGTAAGCAGTTGAGCCTGACGATGACTGCCGAGCCTAATCTGATGGACCGGAGCGTGGAGCGGTTTGTATTAGCAGGTCAACTGGGGCAGGCGGAATGGTCGGTGGGACCGGGCCGATTGGTTTGGAGAGACGATTTCAAGGGTGCTGAATCCGGTTTGGAAAGTGGCGGGGCGGAGGATTCGCAGTCGCAGGAGCTTTTGGCGAAGCTGGCGCAAGGGCCGATTCGGTTTTTGCAATGTCCCTGGCGGGTAACAGGTCTGGAGCAGTGGGCGTCTCTGTCGCCGGAATTGGCCAGGGAGTTAACCGGCCGGGGAATTGAGTTGAGCGGGGACACCGACGGGCAGGTGGTTTTCCTGGGCCGGGATAACGGCGAGTTGAAATGTACCGGTCAGCTTGACCTGACATCATCGGCAATTTTCATAAAAGGTGAAAAATCAGCAGTCGTTGGGGAAAATGAAACCAGTGCCGAAGCTGTTCCGGCTGAAAGGGTATTTGCGAAATCCCCGGATACCCTGGCTCGGTTGGAATTTATGTTGGAAAAGGACCCGCAAGAGAATCAGTTTAGCTGTGGTTTTGAGGGGCGACTGGGGCAGCTATCTTTGAGGCTGGCGGGCGAGATGCCGGTCGATGCTTTGGATGCGTTGTCGGTTGATGCGGCGGATGCAGAAAATCAGTTGCCGGGGCAGTGGGGCAATTGGTATTTTGAACTGGCGGCTGAGGAACTGGGGGAAATCGAAGAATTTTTCCCCGGAATTTTGGATGAGGGGCACTTTGTTCTGGGTGAAGATTTGCGGCTGGGTGGAATTCGCGGCAGTGCAGGTTTGCAGGGTGAATTGAGCTGGGATGAAGCCGGCGAAAATTACAATTTTAAAACAACGATGGACCTGAGCGGTGCGGAATTTTTGGTGGATTCAGATTCAGGTGATTTGAGCGAGCGATTAATGCATAAGCCGTCGGGCGAATTACTACGCGTCGAAGGAGTTCTCACCGGCGACAACAAAAGCAAAACCATTCGACTAAAACCGTTCACGCTTCAGGCGGGCAGAAGCAGCTTGCAAGCCGGGGTGTTGTTGAAGGGCGTTAATCTGGCAGACCTGATGGATCTGACAAATCCGGCTAAAGTGAAGCGAGAAGATGATTCCGGCGAGGTGGATCTGGATGTTACGGTTGATATTCCGGATGTAGCTGGGACGATTGGGTGGTTTGAAAAGTTGTCGGATTTGGAGCCGGCGGGTCGGTTGCGGGCGGATGGCGGATTAGTTTTGCAATTGTCGGAGAAGCCCAAGGTTATCTGGAAACCTGGTCAGGTTGATGGGGCGGTTAGCTGGACGATGAAAGGCGAACCGGCGGAACTCGAGTTGAGCCACGTAGAATTTTCGCCCGGCAGGCTTTACGTGCCGGCGGTGACGGTGAGGTTGGGTGAGAATCGATTGTCGCTGGTGGCTGATGTTAGCCGAACAGTAACTTCGGACCAGGCAACGGCGCAAACGGCAACCGGAGAACAATTGCCGGCGCAAACGGCGGATGAGCTGCAGGGTTTTCAGGGCCGAGTGGATGTGCTGGCGGATTATCTCAACCTGGACGATCTGAAAAAATACGCCCAATGGCTGGGCATGGAAAGCACAGCGGTAAATTTTGATGATGTTGTCCAGGCTGCTGAGGAAGCGACAGCCGCTGTAGCATCAGGAGATGCGGCAACTGTAGAAAAGGTAATTACAGAAGCGATAACGGCAGAAGCGATGGCGGCAGAAGGGGTGACGGCAGAAGAAGGATCTGCTCAGGATTCAGGCGAAAAAGAACAGGTTCATCTGGAGCGGGCCGGGGTGCTGTTGCGGCGATGCAGCGTCGCCGGCAGTTGTGATATTGGTCAATTGTGCTTTACCGATCCGGGAACGGGGGCGTTTATGGAATTGCAGCAGTTAAGAGGCGGTTACGAGTTGGCCGGGGGCGTTTTTCGGTCGCAAATTTCGGCGGGACTAGGCGGCGGTGTGGTTGAACTGGCGGTTAATTCGGTTCTGGAAGCCGATGAGCCGGTGATTGAGTATCATCAGTCGGCCCGGGAAATGAGTGCTAACGAATCGCTTAAGATGATGGTCGAAAGTGAATTTCCGGGGCTGGAAGTGACCGGTACCATTTCCGAGAAAAAAGATATGCAGGTGGCTTTGGGGCATGTTTTGGCCGGGGGAACGAACTGGCAAGGCACGGGAGTGACGAAATGTCGGGACGGTACGCTTTACGGCCCGGGCGGGCCGAACTGGCTGATGAAGGTTTTTCCCGGACTCAAGCTGGTGGAATATAAATGGCGGGAGATGACCAATCAATACGAATGTTACGCCGACGGCAGCAAGAAAAACCACATGCTGTTTGATGGCCAGCGGTACGACATTTACATAACCGGTCTGTCGCAGCCGATGAAGCAGCCGGAGCAGTACGAAGCGGTTATGGAGAAAGTGCGTAAGGATTTACTGGACAGTCGTGAGCGGTTGGCCAGTCTGAACCAGGGTAGTTTGAATTTAACGGAGGAAAAGGCCAGGCGACTGCGTATTCAGAATCGGGAACTGGAAAAATTGTGGCTGCGGCATGAAGCGGGAGAGAAAATGAAAGTTTCGGAGGCGGACTATATTGTCGGCGCTCTGATGAGCGCTAAATCTGTGGAGCTTTTCGGAAAACCCAGGGAATTTCTGCGGGTACCGATTTTTTATTCGCACAGCTTCGTGGTGGAACGGGCCATGGTGGGGATCGAAACCAGTAATGTAGCAGTGGGAACGATGAAGCAGATTATGAAAAAAGTCGAAAACAACAATGTGTTAAATCTGCTCAACGGCAATGATAGTGATTAAAAAAATTTGTTGATGGGGACGTGCTCACGACGGCCTAAATACGAGCAGGAAAATTAAGGGGCTCTGGCGGATCAGGGCGCGTCAACTTCTGCGGTGGGGATTTCCGGGACGGCGTGGGGAATGACGGGGGCGGTTTCGATGACACGCATCGATTTCCATTTGCCCTGCTGGAAACGCAGAAAAAATGCCACCGCCAGAAAACTAACGTAAGCAGCGGCACAAAACCAGGCGACATAAAGACCTCCCTGCGCACCCCATTGATAAGTTATCGCCAGGGCACTGGGCACCACCATTACAATCCAGCTTAACGTCATGGAAATTATCATTATGAACCGAGTATCGCCGGCGCCTTTGAGTGCACCGGAAAAAATCAGGTTGCCGGTATCGAACAAACTGTAAAACGCGACGAAGCACAAGAGCTTCTTGGCCAGCTCGGCAATCTGGTTGATTTGCAGCGGATCGGCTTTGACGAAAAACGGATACAGAAACAATTCCGGTATAAACCAGAAGCCCAGGGCGATCAGGGACATGTAAACACTCGTCATGTAGAAAGCCGACCAGGTGGAGCGTTGAGCTGTTTTGGGATCGTTTTTACCCAGGGCCTGGCCGACCAGAACGGTTAGCGCGATGGAAAAGCCGATCATGGGCATGAATGCCAGGCTGTTGATTTGGAAAGCGATGTTGCTGGCCATCAGGGACATTTTGTTGATTCGGCCGATCAGGGCGACAAACATGGTAAAAGCCAGGATGTCGAGCATGAATTGAACGCCGTTGGGTACGCCGTAGCGGATCAGCCTTTTGAACAGGTCGGGTTCAAAGCGCGCACCGGAAAGGGTGTTGAAATTGACGCGTTGTTCTTTTCTCAGGAACAACCAGACATAAATGACTGCAGAAACGGTGCCGGCAATAACGGTGGCCCAGGCGGCTCCGGCGATACCCATTTGGGGAAATGAATAATTACCGAAAATCAGCAGCCAGTCCAGGACGATATTGATGACGGTGCCGATGCTGTTGACAATGAGCACCGTCCAGGTTTTGCTGCGGCCGGTGAAAAATCCGGAAATGGTGGTAGAGACCAGCACCGGTGCAGCGCTGAGACACATGATTTTGAAATAAACAACTTCGTGGACGCGAACCGATTTATCGTGTCCCATCCAGTCGAAAAGTGTCGGTGCCGCCGGCAGCAAAAAAAGCATCAGTGCGGCCCCGGCGATGCTGAGAAAAATTCCCTGCCAGATAGCGGTTCCCACTCGTTTGGGTCTTTGGGCTCCGGTGTATTGGGCGACAAAGGTGTTGACGTAGCCGACGGTGCCCATGAAGAAGCTGACAAAGGTAAACGACAGAATCCCCGCCGGCATGGCTGCGGACATGGTGTCGTTGGAGTGCCAGGTGAGGAACATGCGGTCCACGAACATCTGGGTGGTGTGAGCACTGGTACTGAGCACCAGCGGAAACGCCACGCGCAGAACCTCGCTACAGCCCCCCCGGCCCGGCCCAGCGATTTTTCAAACGCGATATCATGGATTGCAATCTTAACATCCCAGCGAGTTGAACAAAACAGAAAAGCTCCCTCTGGTTGGCTGAATCTAATTTGTAAACGGTGATTTTCCGCAGGAAGTGCTTTGTCGTGCTGTTGTAAGGATTAGAAGTAGTTTGGAAAAAATTTGGGAGTGATTAAAAAAAGCTTTCGGTTTCGTCGTCGGTTTCCTTGACGCTGCGACGGGATGAGGCGGTCGGCGGTTGGATATTAAGATGTTTATAGGCGTCGGAGGTGGCCAGGCGCCCTTGGCGGGTGCGGGCGACAAAGCCGATTTGCAGCAGATAGGGTTCGACGACGTCTTCGAAGGTGTCGCGTTCCTGGCCGAGGGTGGCGGCGATGGCTTCGATGCCGGCGGGGCCGCCGTTGTAGGTGTTGATCAGGGTGGAAAGAAAGGCCCGGTCGAGATTGTCCAGGCCGAGTTCGTCGATCTCTTCGATTTTCAAAGCCGCATGAACAGCCTGGATAGTGATGTTACCGTCGCCGTGCACCTGGGCGTAATCGCGCACGCGTCGCAGCAACCGGTTGGCGATCCGGGGTGTGCCGCGACTGCATCGACTCAGGTGGGCTAGCGCTTCTGCATCGGCGTTGAGCTTGAGCAACGTGGCGGCTCTTTCTAAACATTGCTGCAGATGCTCCTGCGACCAGAACTCCAGGTGATGCTGAATGCCAAAGCGGGCCCGCAGCGGCGCAGTTATCAGCCCGGCCCGGGTGGTGGCGCCAATCAGGGTGAAAGGCTGCAGGGGAATGTTGATGGTTTTGGCGTGCATGCCGCTATCAACAGTGAAATCGACTTTGAAATCTTCCATGGCCGGGTAAATGAATTCCTCGACGACAGCCGGCAGCCGATGAATTTCGTCGATGAACAGCACGTCACCGCGTTGCAGATTGGTCAGGATGCCCATCAGGTCGCCAGGCCGGGTTAATGCCGGGCCGCTGGAAGATTTCAGGTGGGAATCCATCTCGTTGGCGATAACGTGGGCCATGGTGGTTTTGCCCAGACCCGGCGGGCCGTGCAGCAGGATGTGCTCGACCGGTTCGGACCGCTGGCGGGCGGCAGTCAGAGCGATGCGGGTTTTCTCCAGCAGCTTTTCCTGACCGATGCACTCGTCCAGCAGCTTGGGCCGCAAGGTCAGATCGTAACGATCTTCCTCCTGGTCCCGGGCAGTCGCGTCAATAATCTTTTCTCTGGCCATTACTTATTGATAAGTCATTTCTTACGAGATTGCAAGTTTACTATTTGGCTGCTCTGTTTAACTTAGAGCTTCTCTAATAATATCAACCGCATCAGCAATATCATTGCTGTTGATTCCCAGGTGGGTAACCGCACGAATATTGTCCGGCCCGTTTGCCAGTACCCAGAGCTCTTTATCGTAGAGCAACTCGGCAAATTGTGCAGCGGGCATTTTGCTAACTTTGAATGAAACGATGTTGGTTTCGACGTTCTGCGGATCGAATTCGATCCCGGGTAATCCTGCCAATCCCTGAGCCAGGGCTTGGGCGTTGTCGTGATCTTCGATCAGGCGGCTGCGTTGGTTTTCCAAAGCGTAAAGTGCACCGGCGGCGATGATGCCGGCCTGACGCATGGCTCCGCCGAACATTTTGCGAAAACGGCGTGCACGAGCAATCAAATCGGCACTGCCGGCCAGGGCGGAACCGACCGGGGCACCGAGACCCTTGGAGAAACAGACGCTAACCGAATCGAACAATTCAGCGTATTGCTTTTCCGAAATGCCGGTGGCGACCGAGGCGTTCCAGATCCGGGCACCGTCCAGGTGCAACTTCAACCCAGCTTCGCGGGCGACCTGGGTTACTTCGAGAAGTTGCTCGAAAGGCCAAATGCTACCCCCGCCGCGGTTGTGGGTGTTTTCCACGCAGACGAGTTTGGTAACCGGAAGATGCATATTGCTCGGCCGCAGTGACGCCCGGAGATCATCAGCGGTAAAGATGCCCCGCTGACCGGCAATTAACTGACACATCACACCGGACAGCGCCGCAGGTCCACCGGATTCGTAATAATAGCAATGCGATTGAGATTCGGTGACGATTTCATCGCCCGGTTCGGTTTGACAGCGAATCGCAATCTGGTTGGACATGGATCCGGACGGAACAAAAACCGCAGCTTCCTTGCCCAGCAGTTTGGCCGTGCGTTCTTCCAGGGCGTTAACGGTTGGATCATCGCCCAAAACATCGTCACCCACTTCAGCATCAGCAATAACCTGCCTCATCGCCGGCGTGGGCCTGGTAACCGTGTCACTGCGCAAATCAATCATTAAACAGCTCCCGATTTTAGTTTATAGACGGCTTGGACCAGGGTGTCGGTGGTTTTGATTTCGTCGAAGGTGGCAGCGGCGCGGCTGATGAGTTCTTCGGCGTCGCTGCGACGCTCGCCCAGTTGCAACAGAATTTCCAACGCTTCGCGTTCGATATCGGTCAGCGGTTTCCTGGAGGTCATTGATAACGTTGTGCCGCCCAGAGCGAAATCTTCCATTTTGCCTTTGAGTTCGGCGATAATCTGCTGAGCGGTTCGCTTGCCGATCTCCGGCAGGGTGGACAGCATTTGGGTGTCAGCCGATTCGATGCCAACCGCGATATCAGAAAGCGGCCGAGCCAACGCCCGCAACGCTTTGCGGATGCCGATGCCCTTGACTGAAATAAAACGCTGAAAAAATAACTTGTCCCCCGGCTGCGGAAAGCCCACCAGTCGCGGGAAAAGATTGCCCCCCGTCGCCGAGCCTTCGAAATATTGCAGACAGTGCAGCGTTACGGTTCGGTTAAGTTGCTCGGACAGATCGCTGACCGCGTAGCCGGGCACCATGATTCCGTAAGCAACATTGTCCAACTCCAGCACAACTGTGTTGGTTTCAGTGTCCAGTTCAACCAGCGTTCCGGTAATTCGCACGATCATAATACAATATTCTCCCGGGCTTGTTCGTTCCAGCAACACATAGCGATAGCCAACGCGTCGGCAACGTCCGGTGGACTGGGCAGCTTGGCCAAGTTCAACTGGGTCATCACCGCCAACTGAATTTGTTCCTTGCCGGCCCGGCCGGAACCGGTCAGCGATTTCTTGACTCGGGTTGCGGAATAACCCTGAACGTCAATGCCCCGCCGAGCAGCAGCCAACAGAAACATCCCGCGAGCGTGCCCCATCAAAATCGCGGTACGCGGGTGTTTGTAATGGGCGTATAGCTCTTCCACCGCCATGACCGATGGGTGATGCTCATCCAGCAGCGTTTCGATCTCCGTAAAAATCTGCTCCAGACGTTCAGCCAAAGGCAGCTTTTCATCAGCCGTAATCGTGCCCGCGTCAATCACCTGCACATCCCGCTCATGCGGCGTGATAACTGCATAGCCGCTGGTTCGCAAACCGGGATCTACACCGAGAATTTTCATTTCTACCTCGCGACTGGTTATTATTCTTTTCTCCAGGTGGTTCCTTCCGGAGAATCTTCCAGCACGACGTTAATGTCATTCAGCTTATCGCGAATAGCATCAGCCAGCTCGAAATTTTTATTTTGCCGGGCCTCTTTACGTAACTCAATCAGCAGCTCCATCAGTTTCGAAGTCAGTTCATCCGATTCCACCGCAGTTTCAACCGGCCCGGTCAGCAGACCAAGAATCTGCCCCAGATCAACCATCATGCGCGTCCCTTCGCGGGCGAGCACCTGTGCGTTTTTGTCGGATGGGATCCGCGTTCGGTTCTGTTCGAAGTAGCGATTGACCTCGCTGCAGAGATCATAAAGCAGCGAAATCGCCCGGGCGGTGTTGAAATCGTCGTCCAGAGCTTCGAGGTATTGCAACTGGATCTGGGGAATTATTTCAGCAAATTTTTTGTCATCATCGGTCTGGGCCGCTTCGGTAATAAGGCCTAACGAACATTTTTCGGCAAAAACATCTTCTCCAGCCAACCGCCCGGTGCGTTCGATAAGTCGATAAAGATTCATCATCCCTTTTTGGACCGCCTGCAAAGCTTCGTCGGAAAAATCGATGGGCCGGCGGTAATGAGTGCTCAGCATGAAAAATCGAATAAGCTGGGCGGGATACTCAGCCAGCAACTCGGAAAGCTGTTTGATGTTTCCGAGCGACTTGCTCATTTTCTCGTTTTTCCATTCGCCGCTCGAGGCCTTGGTTTTTACCCGGGTCAACCCGTTGTGCAGCCAGAACCGTGCGTAAGGCTTGCAGGTGGCGGTTTCGGATTGTGCAATTTCGTTTTCGTGGTGCGGGAAAACCAAATCGATGCCGCCGCCGTGAATATCGAACGTCTCGCCCAGGTGGTTCATGCTCATGACCGAGCACTCAATGTGCCAGCCGGGTCTGCCGCGACCCCACGGCGAATCCCAACCAATTTCGTCGTCGGTTTTGCAGGTTTTCCACAACGCAAAATCCGCCGGATTACGCTTGCCCGAACCGCTCAGTTCGCGCGTCGTCTCCTGTTGATCGTCCGTCCGGCGGTTGGAAAGCTTGCCGTAATCGGCACATTTGCTTACGTCGAAATATACATCTCCCTCCGCAACATAAGCCGCGTCGGTTTCGCCCAGCCGCTGAATGAGCTTGATGATGCCGTCGATGTTTTCCGTCGCCCGCGGATAATGATCTACACTGTCCACCCCCAGCTTTTCCATCGCGTCAAAATAACTGGCGGTCAGTTTCTTTGCCAAATCCTCAGTCTTAACACCCTGGGCTTTAGCTTCGCTGATGATCTTGTCGTCCACGTCGGTAATGTTGATGACCAAAGTCACCTTGTAACCTTTATAGCTGAGGTATTTTTTCAACGCGTCAAAAATCACCGGTCCCACCGCGTGACCGATGTGACTTTCCTTGTAAACCGTCGGCCCGCAAACGTAAATGCCCACCTTGCCCGGCTCAACCGGTTCAAAAAGTTCCTTCTGGTTGGTCAGGGTGTTATAAAGTTTCAATGCCATTTTCAAATTACCTTATCTTATTGTTGTCAACTTCCCATGCCCTGGTCTTCAGGCTTCATCCTTCAGGCTTCAGGCTTCAGGCTTTCTTCTTAAGAGAAACCACCGCCTGACAGATAATCGCTTTACCGGTCCCCGTCTCGCCCAGCCCTTCGTTGGTCTTGGCTTTGACACCGACCGCCTCAGCTTCCAGATTCAGCAATTCTGCCAGCCTTTTTCTCATCAGCGGCTTGTAAGGCCCCAGCTTGGGTTGATCCGTTATAATGGTCAGATCGACATTGGCCGGGAGATAACCCGATTTTTCAATTTTTTCCCGGGTCCTGCTCAACAGTTCCGTACTGGCGATCCCTTTGTAAGCCGGATCGGTATCCGGAAACTGGCTGCCAATGTCCTCCAGCCCCGCCGCCCCGAGCAAAGCATCAATAACCGCGTGCAAAACCACGTCGGCATCACTGTGACCAGCCAGATGGCGGTCAAAATCGATGCTAACTCCGCACAAAATCAGCGGACCACCCACTTCCAGCCGGTGGAGGTCGTAACCCTGCCCAATTCTAACAATCGCTGCCATGAAGTTAATTATTCCATGATAATGACCGAATTCAAAACAATCTGCCCCTGATTATCAGTGAAAAATCCCCCAAAAGCAAGGCTAATTGCCCAATCGAATAACTTACTGGCCAAACAACCGATGTTTTGCTACTATTAATCGGTCAACGAATAGCTTTTTTATAGGAGTGAAATTATATGCTTCCGGATAACCAAATGTTCAAGGAAACCTGGCGGGTGTTTCGGATCATGGCTGAGTTTGTCGAAGGTTTTGACGAACTGAGCAAACTGGGCCCTGCTGTGTCGATTTTCGGCTCCGCCCGCACTAAGCCCGACAATCCCTATTACAAATTAGCCGAAAAAACCGCCGCTGTGCTCGCCAAAGCCGGTCTGGCAGTGATTACCGGCGGCGGACCCGGCATTATGGAAGCCGCCAACAAGGGTGCCTTTGAAACCGGCGGCCGCAGCGTCGGCCTCAACATCGAAATCGCCGCCGAGCAGGTCCCCAATGACTATCAGAATTTGTCCCTGGATTTCCGCTATTTTTTCGCCCGAAAAATGATGTTCATGAAATACGCCCAGGCCTTCGTCATTTTCCCCGGCGGCTTTGGCACCATGGACGAATTTTTCGAATCCCTCACCCTGATCCAGACCATGAAAATGGAGCATTTCCCCGTCATCCTCGTCGGAACAAAGTTCTGGGGCGGTATCATCGACTGGATCAAACAGGCCATGCTCGAACAGGAAGCCAACATCTCCCCTGGAGATCTGGATATTTTCGGCCTGACCGACGATCCGGAGGAAGTGCTCTGCATCGTTCAGCAGTCGGAAGATCGCTACTGGGTCGAGCCGGGCGGGCTGGTTACCCGTAAATGGCCGACGGACGTTTCCAAAAGGGGGTGCTGACCATGGATATTTTGCCGGCCATCGACTTACGCCACGGCAAGTGCGTCCGCCTGCTCCAGGGTGATTACGACCGCCAGATCGATTACAACAACGATCCCGTTGACCAGGCCGAACAGTTCGCCCGCGCCGGTGCCCGCTGGCTCCACGTGGTGGACCTCGACGGCGCCCGCCAAGGTGTTCATTACAATCTCCAGGCCCTCCAGGCAATTCGCGCAGCCAGCGACCTGAACATCCAGATCGGCGGCGGCATTCGCTCCGAGCAGTCTGTGAAAAAACTGCTCGATATCGGGGTCTCCCGCGTCATCGTCGGCACCCGGGCCTTGGAAGACCTGCAGTGGTTCGAAAAACTGGTGCACGATTACCCCAACCAGATTGTGCTCGGC
>JAFGSR010000238.1 GCA_016934515.1 Sedimentisphaerales bacterium | reverse complement strand
GGTGGCAATAAGGCGATAAACTTTAGCCGGGCAATAAACCATTTTTTCCTCTCAATCAACCAACTTTTTCCGAGTTGATCCAAATTTTATTTACTTCAACAAAACGAGTTTTCTGGCAGGTGAATTTTAATTTAATAATCAATTTTGATTCGATTTGACAGAAATTATAATAATAAACATAAGTCACTTAATAACAAGTACTTTCGGAAATAGACCAACGTATTCCAACCCAATATATATAGTAAAATTCGGCAAATCCGCCAAAAAGTGGCAGACCTGAAGTAAATTATCGGCATTTTCAGCCTGATAAGAGAATATCAAACTGATTTAAGCCAAAAAAACCACATTTAGAAAGCAATTTTCCGGTAGCCGAGACGTTGATTTCTAGGAAGCCACCTCGAATCCGCTTGGGGCCACGCCGGTCTTGAAGGAATTATTGAGGTTTTTGAAGTTTGGCAATTATTTGTTGCGGAAAATTCTCTATCAGCAGATAATGCTGTGTTCTTGACAGCGTTGTGACCAGGTATAAAATATTTACAAACAGGTTGGTTTCACGATTTTCGACAGAGCCTTTTGTAAAGGACTGTTGGAATTGCAGTTGCTATCTGAGCCTGCCTTCGGCGGACCGTCGGCGGCGCAATGTCATTTGTAATCGGTAGATTGTATTGAAAAAACCCTTCATTTTTTGCCTGAAAGGACCGATTAGCATCATGATGAAAACTATAAAATTAAAATTATTTGTTACGGCAATAATTATGCTAATCGCGGTTAATGGGATTGGCTGCAAATCGCTGTCAAAGTCCCATAATACCGTCGCTGAGGAAACAGTTTCTGCAATGGAGGGCCGATCTGTTTCATCTGCAGGTGGCCCGGTTTCTTCTGAAGCAATCGTAGCATTCGACAACTCAACTGCCTCGATGGTTGTACCTCAGGGTCCGATAATGAATATCCCGGTCCAAAGCAGTTCGGTTCAGGGCAGCCGGATGGTTCAGTCCAATCCTGATGCAACTGCCCTGCAGCCGGAAACCATAGCACCAACACCGCCGACTGATATTCCCCTGTGTCTGCTCCAGATCGGCGATACAATTGAGATCAAACACTATTATCATCCCGACCTCAATGAAACGGTTACCGTCAGGGCCGACGGGAAAATCTCTCTGCCGCTACTGGATGAAATCCACGTTTCGGGCTTGACGCCCAGTCAACTGGATAATCTGCTAACCGAACAATACTCGCGGTCATTGAAGCAGCCTGAGCTTACGGTAATTTTGCGGCAATCATCTACCCAGCGGATTTTTGTTGGCGGTGAAGTAATTCGGCCCGGCGTTATCAATATGAACGGACCGGTGTCCTGCCTCCAGGCGGTTATGCAGGCCGGAGGCTACCGCACCACCGCCGAACCTGCCAATGTTGTTATCATGCGCAATCAGGGCACCGAAAAACCGATTTTCCTGGTGGCCAATCTGAAATATGATGCGAAAAAGAATATTCTTCCCGAGAACATTGCCCTGCAACCCCAGGATGTGGTGTTTGTACCGCGCAGCAAAATTGCCGAAATCAACCTCTGGGTTGAACAATATATCGACAAAGTGCTACCCTTTAGCAGAAGCGTAGGGGCGTATTACAGTTTCGACGAAGGTGTTACAAATTAAACCAACTTATAATTGCTGTGGCGCCGATAGCACGGGGATTTTTCATTAAGCTGGAAAACTAATCCCGGTAAATTAATCAGTATAATTGATTCATGTTCATTGGGCTCGATATCTCAGGGCATCAATTATTGCATTACCACAGGAGATTTTAATGAGTTACTTCCAGGGTAAGGCGGTTCTGGTTACCGGAGCCGGGGGCTTTATCGGCAGTCATCTCACCGAACGGCTGGTTAGAAACGGTGCCCGGGTTCGCGCCATGGCCCACTACAACAGCCGCAATGACTGGGGTAATCTGGAACTGCTCGATCAGGACATTCGCGACAATTGCGAAGTTATCTGCGGCGACATTCGAGATGCTTATTTTTGCCGTCAGGCGGTCAAGGATCAGGCGGTGGTTATGCATCTGGCGGCACTGATCGCTATCCCTTATTCCTACATTGCACCAGCTGATTACGTCGCCACTAATATCAACGGCACCCTGAACATCCTCCAGGCGGGGCGTGATCTGGGCGTCGAAAAAATCGTCCACACCTCCACCAGCGAAACCTACGGCACCGCCCAGTACGTTCCCATTGATGAGAAGCACCCCATGCAGGGGCAATCGCCCTACTCGGCCAGTAAAATCGGTGCCGACAAAATTGCCGAAAGTTTTTATCTGTCCTTTGGTACACCTGTAGCTACCATTCGCCCTTTCAACACTTACGGCCCGCGTCAATCGGCCCGGGCGGTTATTCCCACCATCATCAGTCAGTTAGCCGCCGGCAAAAAACAAATCAAGCTCGGCGCGCTCGATCCGGTTCGCGATCTGACTTACGCCCAGGACACCGCGGCGGCTTTCATGGCCATTGCACAGTGCCCCGAAAGCTGCGGTGAAGTGATTAATGCCGGCAACGGCCAGGGCATCTCCATCGGCGACTTGGCCAAGTTGATAATCGAACTCATGAATGTTGACGCCGAAATCATCTGCGACAATCAGCGGGTCCGGCCCGAAAAAAGTGAAGTGCAGCGACTGATCTGTTCAGCGGAAAAAGCCCGGTCCCTGGTGAACTGGCAGCCGGAGTATTCGCTGCGTCAGGGGCTGAGCAATACCATCGAATACATCGAAAAAAACCAGAACCTGTACAAAACCGACATCTATAATGTTTAGGAACCTCTAAAAATTCAATTACCAGCTTTCGCTGGACCGGATTCGCCGTGATCCACAGGAAGTTTCGCCGCTCCCGTTGGTCGCTGCGGTTTTTCGGAAACAGCAAAATACAAATTCCTATACGATTCAATTATCGAACAAGAAACCGACGTTTTTAATCCCCTCCCTTACGGTTGGGGCTCTGATTTTACACTAACGATTACGAGAGAAAATTATGAGAGCTGTCATCCTGGCCGGCGGTAAAGGAACCCGACTGCGTCCCTTCACTGCTACCCTGCCCAAGCCACTGGTCCCCATCGGCGACCGTGCGGTTCTGGAAATCGTCCTGCAACAATTAAGCAACTGCGGCGTTACCCACGTTACCATGGCGGTCAGTCATTTGGCCCATTTGTTGCAGGCTTATTTCGGCAACGGCGAAAAATGGAATCTCAAAATCGACTACAGCCTCGAGGACAAGCCGTTAAGCACCATCGCCCCGCTGAAACTCATCCCTGATCTGCCCGAAAACTTCTTTGTCATGAACGGCGACGTTCTGACTGATCTGAATTTGGTTGAGCTTTATGAAAGCCATCGCCGGAACGATTCTGACATTACGGTAGCTACCTTCCAGCGCGACGACAAAATCGACTTTGGCGTGCTCGATACCGACCCGGACAATAAAGTTGTCGGCTTCCGCGAAAAGCCGGTTTACCAGTTCAACGTCAGCATGGGCGTTTACGTCCTCAACCGCCGCATCCTCGATATGGTCCCCAACGACGCCCCGTTCGGCTTCGACCACCTGATGTACGCCTGCATCGAACAAAACCGCAAAGCGATCTGTTACCCTCACAACGGTTTCTGGCTCGACATCGGTCGGCCTGATGACTACGCACAGGCCCAGGAGAACATCGACGAGTTGCTTAAGCTGATTCTGCCCGATTAGTGTTGACTCTGCCTGGTTTATTTAAGGATTCGTCATGACGCCTCTACCCTGCCAAACTGTTCTGGTTACCGGTGCGGCTGGTTTCCTCGGTCGTCACCTGCTCAACACTATTGCAAACTCACCTAATGCCCCCGATCGCATCATCGCTCTGGACAGCCGACTGCGCCCCCCAACCGAAATAATTACCCCGATTAGCTGCGATCTTACCGATTCGAACACCACGGCTGAAATAATCCGGGAGACCCGCCCCGACGGTATCATTCACCTGGCCGGTGTTGCTGTTG
Organism: Sedimentisphaerales bacterium; assembly: GCA_016934515.1. GTDB lineage: Bacteria > Planctomycetota > Phycisphaerae > Sedimentisphaerales > SM23-30 > JAFGSR01. The sequence goes on along the minus strand of JAFGSR010000238.1, from coordinate 35,119 downwards.
CCGATCCGCTGACCTGCTTCAATGTCAACACCCGCGCCGCTGCCAACCTGCTCGACGCCGCCAGTCAACTTGCCAATCCGCCTCGGGTAATCATCATCGGTACCGCCGCTCAGTACGGCATCACATCCGGGGACAACATCATCGTCGATGAAAACTTTCCCCTGAATCCTCTGACTCCTTACGCGCTTTCCAAAACCATGCAGGAGCAGTGGGCTTTGCATTACGCCCGCACCGGCAGAGTTCCGCTGTGCTGCGTGCGGATTTTCAACATCATCGGACCGGGCCAATCGCCCAATCTGGTTCCCGCCGCGTTTTTGCAGCAACTTGCTGACGTACTCGCCGGTCGGGCTGAAGAAATTTGTGTCGGCAACACCACTACCAAACGTGATTTCACCGACGTCCGCGACGTTACCGAGGCCCTGTGGAAACTGCTCACCACGGACAACGACACCAACGAACAAGTTTTCAACCTTGCTTCCGGAAAAGCTGTAAAAATCGCCGACCTGCTCGATACCTGCCTGACGTTTGCCGATCGTGAAATCCCCGTCCGCCACGATCCGGCGCGTCTAAAAGCCGCTGACGTTCCCGTCATCATCGGCAACAACGAAAAACTCCGCAATACCATTGACTGGACTGCCACCATCGACTGGCAGCAATCGCTCCGGGACATGTGGCAGGAAATCAGACCTTCAGAATAACTTCATTCAAGGTGCGTTTGGGCACGTGATGCACACTTGCATCGTCCCGCCAGTATTTAATGTCCCCCTGCGGTCCGACATCCTCCAGTTCGACCTGCTCGGCGGGCTTACCCAGCGCGATAATCAGCAGAATTTTGTATTCCGGCCCGATCCCCAGCACCTGCTGCAGGGCTTCTCGTCGGATCGATCCGATCATGCACCCGCCGAGGCCTTTTTCCACCGCTCCGAGCAAAATGCTCTGGCAGGCAATGCCGTGATCGCAATCCACATTTTTACTCACCCGGTTATCGGCCAGCACAATTACATACCCGCTCGGCCGCTCACCCTCGGCAGGACCGTCCCAATCCTGTAGATACCCCGCCCAGGCCACGTGCTCGAATATCAAAGCGTTTCGCTGATCCGTCCAGCTCAGTATATAACGCAAAGGCTGCAAATTCGCCGCCGAGCCACTAATCCGCCCCAGATCAACCAGTTCGCGCAACAAGTGCTCATCCAGTTTCACGTGTTGATCGAACCGGCGGTAACTGCGATTCTTCAAAATCATTTCGCGTATCATCGTTAAGCTCCTTCAATCTGCCATCATGCAATTTGTCTAATTGTTTTCAAAATTAAAAAACCACCGTTCAATTTCTCCCCTGACCTGCTCGGCAGTTTTGCACGCCATCAATGCCAACAAAACTTTTTTGCGTTTCGGGTGCCGACGGCAGTAATTCGCGCTGAATTTACGAAAATAAACCACCGCTTTGTGCTCCGGATACAGATCGGCCACCATATTAAAGTGCTGCAGCAGCACCTGCCCCACTTCGGTTACGCTTGGGGGCGGTGTCGGCTCATCGCCGTTGAACAGCTCGGTGAGTTCCCGAAAAATCCACGGATTCCCAATCGCTCCTCGCGCAATCACCACTCCGTCAACTCCGCTGAGACGCATCTCATCCGCCACATCATCAGCCTTGAAAAGATCACCGCTGCCGAGAATTACCGTATCGTTGAACCGCTGCTTAACCTGGGCCAGCACTTCCCAATCGGCCTTACCGCGATACCGCTGCTCCACCGCCCTGCCGTGCACGATCAGCGCATCCACTCCACCACTTATTGCCCCTGCGCAAATTTGCCAGAAGTGCTCCCGTTCGGAATCATTTTCATAATATGAGGTCCGCAGCTTGAGCGTTACCGGCACCTGCACCGCGCTGCGGACCCGCTGAAAAATCTCCAGTGCCAGTTTTGAATTGCGCATCATCTCGCCGCCCCGACCCCGCCGCAGCACTTTCGGCGCCGGACAGGCAAAATTCAAATCAACCAGATCGAATCCCTTTTCCACCAGCACCTTCGCCGCTGCTGCCATGGTCTGCGGATCCGCTCCGACTATCTGACCACCGATGGGTTTTTCGTCATCCGCCAGACAGAAAGCGGGCTTTTTCCAGAATTTCCGGTATGCCACCGACTTATCCAGCATCACCGGGCTAAAGGTTAACTCCACCCCGAACTGCCGGGCAAGCCGCCGCATCACGACATCCGAATAGCCACTGATCGCCGATTGCAGCACCGGCATTTTCAATTGTATATCACCAATTTTCAGCATAATTCAACTTGGCAGTCATTTTACTCCAGACCGGGCTTTTTTGCCAACCTTCTATGTTGAAGCAGAAAAATCTTGCTAGTCCAAAATGGTTTATATAAAATTATTTCTGTCGGAAGGAGTGAATCATATTTTTAAGCATTCGAACGGAAAATGTCGGATAAAAGATATACCCCTGCATAATGAATGTTTCGTACAATAATCCACAATAAACATGAACGTAAAAGGCTGCGGTAAAAAAATTATAACTATAGGAGACTAAAAATGTTACGTACAGGGAAATGGGGCATTCGTTTAATTATGGTATTAACTGTACTTGGGATTCAGGCAAAATCACTCGACGCGGCTGAATTGCTGGTTCCCGGCGGATATGCCACTATCCAGGAGGCAATCACCGCCGCTACTGGTGGCGATACGGTAACTGTAGCCGACGGGGTTTATTATGGCGACGGTAACCGGGACCTGACCTTTGGCGGAAAAGCTATCACCCTGCAAAGTGAAAACGGCCCCTACACCTGTACCATTGATTGTGGGGGCAGTGCAGGTAACGAGCACCGGGGGATTACGATCAATAATGCCAACGAAAATGTCACTATCGATGGCTTTACCATTATGAACGGATACACATCAACCGGAGGCGGTATCAGTTGCAGGTACGCCAGCCCAACCATCACTAACTGTGTGTTGAGAAACAATACCGCCGAAGATCACGGCGGAGGAATTTACACCAACCAAAGCAATTTAACCATAACCAACTGCCTTATCTATGGCAATACCGTTACCAATATTGCCGGCACCAACGCGCAAGGTGGAGGTGTGTATCTCGACCAAGACAGTGACGCAACTATTACAGATTGTGTCATCCGGGATAACTATGCCCTGAATTACGGTGGAGGAATCAGAACGGGTAATGCCTCACCCACAATTACCAACTGCCTGATCCAGGGCAATACTGCTGACATTTACGATGGCGGCGGCCTCTACTGTCGCGGCCGGGACGATGCATCGGTAACCAGGTTAATCAACTGCGTTATCAGCGGCAATCAGGCCCAATCCGACTATAGTTTTGGCGGAGGCCTTTTTACCAATTGGCCCACAAAAATAGAATTGACAAATTGCACCGTTATCGGAAATTTTGCAAACCGTGGCGGCGGCATCAGCACCTACTACAATTCCCAAATGTGGTTAACTAATACCATCGTCCGGGATAATCGTGCCACTGACGATGGCAGCCAGCTTTGCCTTTATGGCAGTAACGACTCCCCCTCATGGGTAAGTGTCGAATATTGTAATATCCCGGGCGGCGCGAGTGATATTTACCTTAGAAACGCCAGCAATACGCTGGCTTGGGGTGCCGGCAATTTCGAAACCAATCCCAATTTCGTAACTCCGGGCAGTTGGGACGACAACTCCACACCCGCCGACCTGACTGATGACATCTGGGTGGAAGGTGACTATCACCTCAATTCAACGTCACCCTGTATTGACGCCGCAGATGGAAATGAAGCTTCCAATACCGATTTGGAAGGCAGTACGCGTTTCGATGTAACAACCGTTGCCAATACCGGCACCGGAAGCCCCGCTTACACCGACATGGGTGCATACGAGGTGCATGTGCCACCTGTGGCAACTACCGGTACGCTGTCAATTGATTCATTGCCCGTGAAAGGGACGGTTTATGTTGACGGTACAAGCTGGGGGACAGCACCGAAAAGTCAAACCATAAGTACCGGCATTCACACGGTCAGCTTCGGAGATGTTAATGGCTATTATAAACCCGACGACCAATATGCAGTCGTTTACAACGGCCAGACAACACTATTCAACGGAGATTATGTTTCTACCAGCGCAACAGGAACACTTACCGTTGACACTTCACCTTTTGCAGCGGAAGTGTTTGTTGAGAGCACCAGCTGGGGCACCGCTCCCCAGAGCCGTGATTTAGCGGCGGGAGAATACACTGTCAGCTTTGCAGATGTTACAGATTATGTCACTCCTGCCAACCAAACTATAACCGTATATTTAAACCAGACATCACAGGCCAATGGCGTTTACACTCTTGCCACCGGAACTTTATATGTCAATACTTCACCCGTCAAAGGTGCAATATATATAAACGGCTCAAACTATGGCTCCGCCCCGCTAACCGAGGTTCTGGATATTGGTGAATATACCGTTAGCTTCGGTTCTGTAATCGGCTATGATACCCCGGCACCGATGCAGGTCAGCGTCCTGAGAGACCAGACTACTTCAGCAAATGTAACATATACAGTCGGATCCCCCCCCTCCACCGAGCCGAACGAGTTGTATGTACCGAGCGTCTATGCCACTATCCAGGATGCGATTGATGTCGCCGATACCGGTGATATTGTGATCGTGGCCGACGGCACCTATTCCGGCACCGGCAACCGCGACCTGGTATTCAGAAATAAACCCATTACCGTCCGCAGCGAAAATGGCGCCAGCGCCTGCACCATTGATTGCGGCGGCAGCGTCGGCGATTTACACCGGGGCTTTATTTTCGATGATTACAATGAAAACTGTACCATTGATGGCTTTACTGTAATGAACGGATACGAAGATGTTGGCGGCGCTGTTTCATGCAGGTACGCCAGTCCCACGTTCGCCTATTGTATATTCAAGAATAATACCGCCGCAGATTATGGAGGAGCAATTTATACCTATAAAAGCAATGTTAATATCTCCAACAGCCTGATCTACGACAACATAGTTACCAATCTTGCAGAAACCAACGCTCAAGGCGGTGGGATATATCTCGGCGAAAACAGTGATGCAACTATTACAGAATGCGTCATCCGGGATAACACAGCGCTTAATTACGGCGGAGGAATCCAAACCTTCTTTGCCTCACCCACATTGATTAACTGTTCCATCCAGGACAACAACGCCATCAACTATGATGGCGGCGGAATATATTGTCGGGGCCGGAATGATGAATCGTTTACCGAACTGATCAATTGCAAAATTACCGGCAACTGGACTGATTACGCCAATGGCCTTGGTGGTGGTTTCTGCACCTACTGGGCTACCAAGGTGGAATTTACCAACTGTACCATAACCGGAAACTCCGCCAAAGAAGGTGGCGGCATTTATGGTTCTTACGATACCGAATTATGGTTGAAAAATAGTATAGTCTGGGGTAACCGCGCTGCTGTCTGGGGCGAACAAATCAGGATGCGTGGCTCTAATGATATGCCTACATGGATAAGTGTCGAATACAGTGACGTTCAAGGCGGGCAAAGCGATGTTTCTTTAACCAGCTATGACACCCTGGTTTGGGGCACCGGTAATATTAATATTGATCCCAACTTTGTGGCACCGGGAACCTGGGATGACAACACCACCCCTGCCGATAAATCTGACGACACCTGGATAGAGGGCAATTATCACCTTTCGGCTCTGTCACCATGTTTAGATGCCGGTGATCCAACTTTCACCGCCCCGGATAGCCCGACAGATTTAGCTGGTAACGATCGTATAATTAATAATATCGTCGATATGGGAATCTACGAAGAAGCCATAATAATAGTAAGCAAGTTGACGGTAAAATCCGGAAAGATTCCCGCGGCCGGCTTGGACTCGTTCGCCCTTACTGCATTTTTAGACGCCCCGGCCTCGGCTTACACCGGAATTGGTACTGTAGATGTTCAGGTCGGACCCTACACCGAAAGCATCAACTGTAGCAGCATCCCTGCAGGCAAAAATTCCAAGTACACCTACAGAGGTGCTTCAGGTGCTATACAATCGTTGGTAATGGATCTGGGGAAAAGCAAATTAACCATAGCCGGGAAAAATGTCAGCCTGACCGGCTTAAGCGACCCTGTACAAATCGCATTATCGTTCGGGACATATAGCGGAGTGGGACTCGCCTGGGATTCAGGTAGCAACGATGTAGTTAATACCTCCAAAGCCATTCCACTGCAATTCATGGTCGGTTATCAGAATACACTGGAGATAACCAGGTTAAAATTCTCCGGAGGAAATGATATCGGAACTCTGGCCGTCCAGGGTTCGATAGCGTTAGCAGATAACAATGTGTTACTTAACAACGAAATCGTCAGCATAAGCGTGGGCAGCATACTTCCGTTCGATATAGCCGGGATCTCAGCCAAGCCCAACAAAAAGTATTCCTACAAGGGAGCTAAAACCAACGATGGCAGTGCCTATGTCTCCTCGGCCCAGTTCGACCTGAATAAATGCACTTTCAAGGTAACTATCAATAATCTCGACATCAGTTCACAACCCGACTCAGTGAACTTTGGCATAGCCTTTACTGGTTTCAACCAGACCGACAATATCAACCTGAGATAATCAATTCCTTATAATATCCCTATGCAAAATTTAACTGAAAATCAAAAACACAGGTATCTCGAAGCAGCTCATCGGGTGGCGGATTACGGACTGGTTCGCTGCAGCAGCGGAAATCTGTCCTGGCGGCTGGAAAATGATCTGGCAGCGGTTTCGGCGAGCAAAACCTGGCTGGCGGATATAACAGAAGATCAGATTGCGATCTGTTCGATAAAAGACGGTCAGTGCTTGAACGGTAAACAACCCAGCATCGAAACAGTTTTTCATCTGGGAGTTTTGCGTAATCGAGCTGATGTCAACGTGGTGCTGCATTTCCAGAGTCCCTGGGCAACAGCAGTGGCCTGCGGGGATCCGGGAAAACTCGACTTTAATGTCATTATCGAAGTGCCCTTCTACATCGGCCAGCCGGGAATCGTTGACCTGCTCGCCCCGGGATCGGCGGAACTCGCCGAGGCGGTAATCGAATCATTAAACCAACACGAACTGGTGATTATGAAAAACCACGGGCTGGTAACAGTCGGCAAAGATTTTAACGACGCCATCCAAAAAGCCTGCTTTTTCGAACTCGCCTGCCAGATATTGTTGTGCCAGAACCAGATGAACATTATCCCACCGGAAATAGCAGACAAATTAACCGGCGCGTGAATAGATAACTAATCTGAGTATTCGCCCAGGTAGTCTTTTTGCAACTGGAGCATGTAATCGAGCATTTTTTCGGCATTGGTGGCATTATCAATAACTGGATCGATCAGCAGAGCCTGGAGAAGCAGATTTCGAGAACGCTGCTGATAGGCCTGGAGCAGTATTTTCTGGATGGAAACCTGAGTTCGACTAAAAGCTGCCAACGCTTCCGGTAAGGGACCAACGTGTTGGGGATGAATGCCGCCGGCATCGACCACGGCGGGGACTTCGACAACGGCCTCGGTGGGTAGATTTTCTACAAAACCATCCGAATTCAAAACGTTAACTGTTGGTCGCCAGGTTTTTCGGTCGGCAATAATATCACAAATAATTCCCACTGCTATTTCGCCGCTGGGCTTGAGCAATTCCTCATTGGATTTGTTGCCGTTTAGAAATTCCCCTCGCCAACCGCTTTGCAATGAGGCAGGCAATTCAGCAGCAACGTTTTTGGCTTCCCAGCCGTACTGCCATAAGTTCCCGGTAAACTCCGAGCCGAAAGAAAGGTATTCCCCAATGTGGTCGTCGGATGGATAAGTGAAACAGCCAAACACCTCGACCATTTTGCGAACCAGCGGCGGTGCGGATTCGGCGGCTTTCTGACGAAGCACTGGATACAAATCCTCACCAGTCTTTTTGTCCTTCAATTTCAAAACCCAGAAGAAATGATTGAGCCCACCGGTGATAATGTCCAGATCATCCAGATCCCTTTCCAGAAGTTCAGCAATGTATTCGCGGGCTTCGAGGACACCATGACAAAGTCCGACAGCTTTGATTTTGGTCAGGTGGGAAATCGCCATCAGAATTCGGCTTTCGGGATTGGTGAAATTCAGCAGCCAGGCCTGCGGGCTGAGTTTTTCAATATCGCGGCAAATGGGCAAAACGATTTCGTAGTTCCGCAGGGCATGGAACAGGGCGCCGGGGCCGCCGTTTTCACCCAGGACATGACGAAAACCAAACGCCAGCGGAACGCGGTAATCCTGTTCCCAAAGTTCGTAACGTTTTCTCTCGACCGCCATAATGACAAAATCGGCATCCGGCAAAGCCTGTTGACGGTCGGTGGTGGCTTCTATTTGAGCCCAGTTGCCGTAATGGGTGTTGATTTGATCGGCAAGTTTTTGTATTTCGTCCAGAGCGCTTTTGTCGATGTCCACCAGAACAATGTGGCAGGTGAGTTTTTTGAGTATGTCGCTACTCAAAATGTCAGCCAAAGTTCCGCGACTAAAAAAACTGCCGGCACCAATCAATACAATCTTCACTTGTTCTTTCATTGCTGGTCCATTTGTTATTAATCGGTGTTATTTAATCCAGCGTTTCGGGTCAGTTTCGGGACTGACGGTAATACCATCGTGATTGGAAAGCTTTCCTGAACTGTAAAAATAACCGAGGATTTTGCGCCTGATATCGGTCAGGTGTCGGGTACCGGTCCGATGAGTGGCTATCCATCTGGAAGTCCTGCGGGACTGGATAATTTCCTGAGTGCTCATCAAGTCGCTGCGCAACCGTCTTTTGTGTTTTTTCAGATGATAGAAATCGGCACGTCGAAAAATATTCATTAGGAAATTCGGCAGTCGTCTGGAACCTAAAAAAGATCTGCAGAAAAACCAGGAAATCTGAAAATCAATAAGCCGGGGGCAACCGTCACTACCAAGAATGATGTTGCCGCGTTTATTCATGTCAACATAAGCGATTCGCCTGCCATGAATACGGCTGAGCAGTTCTTCAAGACGGTCGAAAAAATCATCGGGTACCTCCGGTCGCTCATCCAGGGTCAGGCCTTCGATGTATTCGTAAATCAAACCGTTTGAACCAAAATTCGTTATAAAACGGGGCACGCCATTTTCGCCCTGGAGTTTTTTCAGTATGAACTTTTCGTGATTAGTCAGGCAGAAGCCCAGCCATTTAAGCGGGATACCCAGAAAATCACCCAACCGGGCCACCTTCAAAACCACCTTTTCCGGAACATTCAGAGAATCGGCCGGTGATTTTAGCGCGGTAGCAGAGCGTATGTAAAGCGAGGTAGCGGCGAAAAAGTCGTGTTTGAAAATTTGCCGGCGGCAATATTCGATTCCATTCAGGTTGAGGATTTCGGGAAGTTTATATCTACCACAAGCACGTAATTGTTGCTCAATCGTTGTTGCCATTGTTACATTAATAGCAAAATACCGCAGAATTTCAAGAATGGCGGTGAAAATGGTTGAAAATATGAAAAAATTTATCGGGACCTATAATCCACTACAAATGAGGGAATATTCCGATTTTAGATGCATGAAAGCAACATGGGAACAAATGACTTATTACCTTGCTGTTTAAGATTTTACGTCACAAACACCCGATATCTATGTTGATTCGGGGCAACATCATGGAAGAATACCAACCGGAATCAGGGTAGCTAATTATCGGCCTGAAAATTCATAACATTCTATTTAACAATGGCTTATGTAAATAATGCGCATTGCAAAGTGCTTAGGAGGCGGGTGGCATACCCTTTGCTTATTAATTATAACGAAGAGAGAGTGTCAGCTTACAGGGCTGCGGACGAGCTTTCCGCAGACTTTTAGCTGTAAATTGTTTTGTGTAAAACACTTAGAGAAAGAGAGAGCAAAACCTACCACGAATTGTGAAAAATAATTCCACGATTAAATTTATCCTCAGCTTAAGATATTGTTGCATTATAATGAGTAAAGTGGTATTATTAGTAGGTCGAGTAAGAGAGCGGAGAGATTCTTATTTGTCAATCCGTTCGTTTGTATATAATTAGTGCGAAGTTTTAGTCTACAATAAAACTGAATGAATCTGGTTGCGGCAAACTCAGGCCCGGGAGAGAGAGAGACCTCTTCTGCACGGTCAGTGTCGGCCAAATTCTTGTAATGGGTATTAGCTTAGATGGGCGTACTCTTTATGTAGGATTAGCTTACACGGGCTGTTGTCTGTGTTTTTCCCGTAACTCTTTTAAATGCGGTTTGAACTGCTTGTGTTTTTACTGCGCCTCGACCGTATTCGAGTGAGGGAGAACTGAGAATGGTAAGAAGATTTTGTGAGTCCATTAACACTGGACGGCACTTTGCCGCTCGAATAATGGCGGCTTTTGTGTTTGCTTTATTGCTGTCGTTGCCGGCAAATGGCGCAATTACGAATTTCCAGTCCAGCGCCTGGGACAATGACATTCCCCACATTTATCGCAATGGCCAGGCAGTAACGCCGTCCGGCCAGGCATCTGTGCAGGTTCAACCTGACGGTGTTCCGTATTTCTACACCCAGGAAATCTACGAAAATATCGGCTTGGCGATCAGTGGCGCCGGAGCGGGTAATCCGGCAACTAATAATCCACAAATGTACCAGCACGTTTTTGCTTACACCTTACCAAATGTAACCCAGCCTTTTTACACGGTATTTAACACGACCGGTCACACCCGAACTTTTTTGATTACAAATGACGAACTGCTCCAGATGGGATACCATCCGCGCAAATCGGTTATCGCCCGCAGTAATGTAATTCTGGATGGTGCTTTGTCTTTGGCACGCGAATCCGAGGAAGACACTTTTACCGGACTGCTGGCAAAATTTGACCTGCTGGTCACCCAGGAATATGAAGTTACCAAAATCGCTCATAAAGGGCCCAATAAAGGCGAAACGATTACTACCCCGGTTACCAAGGACCTGGTTAAAGGGTCCATTACGCTTTACGGCACCCCCGAAGGAAATCTGGCAATCAATACCACGGGTAATCTCAGCAAAAAATTTATTGCTGATTTTCGCAAAAAACTCCGGATTGAATTGAAAAACCCGGTGGAATTCTTTGAAATTGCTCTGGAGGACATCCATATTCCCTACCGTGCTAAAGTTACGATTGGCCAGGAATATGATATTAAAACTCAGATTACCAGTTCAATAACCACCCGCGGAAACGGAACGGGCGCGGAAGTAATTTTCGGCCCGTCTCAACCGAAGCTGGCAGAAATTCAGCAAACTCAGGTTGTTCCTGAGCCGGCAACTTTTGTCCTGCTGGGTTTTGGGGGATTAATTGTTATGGGTAATAAAAACCGGGTAATACGCCGGTTAAGAAGAAAATGAAAAATACGGTAAATTTATCTAATAAATTTAGGCGGTCAGAAAGAACCAGAAAGTGAGAGAGAAAATGAGCCAGAAAAGTTTAATTATTAGTATTTTGTTTGTGGGTTTGTTAACAGTTAGCGCTTCGGCGGCCCTGACACCGATTGATACTACCGGCTGGAGTGTGGAAAACTTCGGGCTTTTTGAAGGCGCGGTAAGCATTACCTATCGGGGTACTTCCGATGACGCAGTCTGGATCGAATTTGACAAGGTATTTGACTCCAGTACGTTTGACGGCGGCGGCCTGGGGCAACCGGCAGCTATTAAATTTGTTTTGACAGATTCCCAGGCTGTTAATTTCGCCCCGAATATTGTGATTTCCGAGGAACTTATTGAAAACAATACAGGACGCACCTGGTTCGATTTTCACATGGCCGTCTCCTGGGATTTCATGAATTACGAACCCTATGTCGGTTTTGATCCACAGTTTATTTATACCGCCAATCTGCCGCCTTATAATCCCTTTCAGACAGTTGAGTTTGCCGATAACATCGGATTGAACGAAATGCCTGTATCTTTAAATTTTGATGACGGACAGGTAGCAGATGGCGATACCTTCGCACCTGGTTATTTCGGTGGCGATGATAATAATATTCGCATTATTACAGATATGGATGAGGGGCAGTACTTTATTTTAAAAGAATGGCCTACTGTTCCAGAGCCAACAACATTGCTGCTGTTAAGCGGTGGTTTCATAGCTTTACACCTGAGGAAGCGTAAATAATTTAAATGCACAGGAATTTGTATTTCGCTGTTTCCGAAAACCGCAGCGACCAACGGGAGCGGCGAAACTCCCTGTGAATCGCGGCGAATCCGGTCCAGCGAAAGCTGGTAATTTATTCTGCTGGACCGATAAATTCGCCGCCAGAATTAACCCGGGGCAACACTAGAGTTTGACCTAAACCAGAAAAACCGAGGCTATGGGGAAAGTAGAAAATAATGAGAGAAATTAAAGGGATTACACTAACTAAGGTATTACTGTTCACGCTGATCACAACTCTCTTCGGTTCAACCGCTCAGGCGGCTTTTATTCCGTTGGACATGCAGCATTATGGGTATTCTTTTCAAACGAAAATTTATCGTGGGGAGTTATCTGTTGCCCAGGCAAGTTATTTTATGGATGCGGTAATCTACGACGGTGCCGACATAGGCCTTGACGGAGTTTTTTCAGGACTGGATATTGATTTTGTCGCATGGAATTTCAGCGACACTCCTACCGCTACGGACCCGTGGATTGTACCTCAGGAATCCAGTGATACCTATGTACTTCCCGGTTCCATCATCAACGAAACAACCTCCACCTTTCAGCCCACAGCAGCCCATCCGGGTAAACTGTTCGGGTTGAACCCTGACGATTCCATTGACTTTGCCACCGCCACCCTTGACAATGGTGACGCATTCTTCGAAACCGATCCGATAGACCCGGACACTTCGTCCGGTTATGTCTGTCTCGGCGAAGGTGGCATTCTATCCGCCCGGTTTCCGTTAACCACGCTTGACGAAAACAGCAGTATTTACCTGTTTGTTGGAATAACCGCTTTGTGTGAAAGTGACTTTGCCGTTTACGTCGGTGTCTGCCATACACCGGAACCGGCAACCTTGGCCATTTTGGGTCTGGGTAGCTTGGTTCTGCTTAGACGTAGTAAACGTTAATTTTTGAGTTATAAGGTGCCAAAAAACTTATTGGGCGGTTAATCGCCAATTTTGCTATATTTTGCGAGTTTTATTAGAACTAATAATTTTCACCTAGACACGCGCCCCGAACGAGATTTTTACTATGGTGGTTCTCGGACGGGGCGTATTTTTGCGCCGACCTTGACAAAAACAAGTCTGTTTCTATAATTGACGGAAGTGTATATATTTAGAAAATTTAAGCCCAGGAAACGACCACCACCCAATGACAAACGATCTACCAAAAGTTTATGAGCCGGACAAAATCGAATCAATCGCCAACCAATTGTGGTTGGACACCCATGGCTTTGACGCCGAGCCTCCTTCGGATCCAGCTTCGAACGAAACGCCTTACACCATCGTGATCCCACCACCCAACGTAACCGGTGCACTGCACATGGGGCACGCGCTGGATAATACGTTGCAGGACATTTTGATTCGGTATCGCCGAATGCAAGGCTGCAACACCCTCTGGCTGCCGGGGACTGATCACGCGGGCATTGCAACCCAATCCGTTGTGGAAAAGCAAGTGCTGGAAACCGAAGGCAAAACCCGTCAAGAACTGGGCCGGGATGAACTGCTAAAGCGGATTTGGAACTGGAAAGACCAGTACGGCAATCAAATACTCGATCAGCTCAAGCGGCTCGGAGCCAGTTGCGACTGGCGACGTACCCGTTTCACCCTAGACGACGTCTGCGCCAAGGCGGTCCGGCAGACCTTTGTGAAACTCTATCGGGACGGCCTGATCTATCGCGGTAAAAGGCTGGTTAACTGGGACCCCGTTTCGCAGACAGCTTTGGCGGATGATGAAGTTGAGCACAAGGAAGTCAAGGGACACTTCTGGCACATCCGTTACCCACTGGCAGACGGCTCCGGATACGTAACCGTGGCCACCACCCGACCGGAAACCATGCTCGGCGATACCGCCGTGGCAGTAAATCCCAAAGACGATCGGGCAAATGAATACCTCGGCAAAATGGTCAAGCTGCCCCTTACCGATAGACAGATCCCTATCGTTGCCGACGATTATGTTAAACGGGGAGAGGGATCGGGCTTCCTGAAGGTTACCCCGGCACATGATCCCAATGACTACGAAATTGGTTTAAGACACAACCTTGAAATGGTTAACATTTTACACCCGGACGCCACCGTCAACGAAAACGGTGGAAAATACACCGGCCTGGACCGCTACGCCGCCCGAAAAGCTGTTGTAGCCGACCTGGAAGCCCTGGGCCTGCTCGAAAAAGTTGAGGAACACACCCATCAGGTCGGCCACAGTTATCGCTCCCACGCCGCCATTGAGCCCTATTTGTCCGATCAGTGGTTTGTCAAAGTGAGACCGCTGGCGGAACCGGCAATCAAAGCCGTCGAAAGCGGCAAAATAAAATTCCACCCGGACCGTTACGGAAATTCTTACCTGGATTGGCTCCGAGGGATTCGCGACTGGTGCATCAGCCGACAGTTATGGTGGGGACACCGAATTCCCATCTGGTATTGTCAGGACTGCGGCGAAAGTACCACCGGGCTGGAAGATCCGACCGAATGCGAACACTGCCAAAGCAGCAACATCGAACAGGATCCGGACGTGCTGGACACCTGGTTTTCCAGCGCTTTGTGGCCGCACAGCACACTGGGCTGGCCGGAGGATACCAACGAATTGAATTTCTATTATCCCACCAGCACCCTCGTTACAGCTCGCGACATCATCACGCTGTGGGTTTCGCGAATGGTGATGATGGGGCTTTACAACATGAAGGACATTCCGTTTTCCGACGTCTTCATTCACGGCACAATCCTGGACGGCAATGGCGTGCGGATGAGCAAAAGCAAAGGCAACGGCATCGATCCGATTGGAATCATCGAAAGTTACGGTGCCGACGCCATGCGTTTCAGCATCGCCCAGATGACCACCGAAAGCCAGGACATGCGCCTGCCGGTAACCAAGGACGAAAACGGTCGCAACATCAGTGAAAAATTCGATATCGGTAGAAATTTCTGCAACAAGCTCTGGAACGCCTCTCGGTTCGCCTTGACCAATTTGCAGAATATGGAAGCGGGCGATTTCTCGGCCCAAATGCTGCAAATGGAAGATCGCTGGATTTTATCGCGGCTGCACCAGACCATCGCCCAGACGACCGCAGAGCTTGACGAATTCAAATTCAGCGAACCGGTTAGCGGCCTGTATCGATTCTTCTGGAACGATCTTTGCGACTGGTATCTGGAGATTATCAAGCCCCGGATACGGGATGATTCTCAACGAGCGGTGGCTCAGCGGGTGCTGGCTTACGTCTTGGACGCAACCTTACGCCTGTTCCATCCGTTTATCCCGTTCATCACCGAAGGTATCTATCAACAACTTAACGAAATCTGTCCGGAGCGGGAACTGCCCACGGTGGCGGAATTACCGGCGAGTAAAACGCTGATTCGAGCAGATTGGCCCCACGCAAATTCGGAATTGATCGACAACCAAGTCGAAAACCAAATGGTCCTGATCCAAAGTGCTATTCGCTTGATTCGGGACGTACGGACCCGCTATCAGGTTGCTCCGCGAAAACCGCTGAACGTGGCAATCAAAACTTCTTCGGAACATGCGGCATTGCTGTTGGAGCATCAAAAAATGATAATCCACCTGGCCGGCCTGGAAGCCCTGGAGGCGACTCCGGATTGTGTCAAGCCCGCCGACGCTGCAGTTTCCCTGGCGGATGAAATGGAAATTTACGTCAAAGGCGTAATTGATAATGATGCTGAACAAGAACGACTGCTAAAACAGCAGGAGCAAATCAACGGCTTTCTAAAACAAACCCAGGCCAAACTTAACAATGATAATTTTATAAGCCGCGCCAAAAGTGAAGTCGTCCAACGCGAACGAGACCGCCTGATTCAACTGCAGGAACAACTGGCAACGGTAGAAAAAAACCTTGCCGCCCTGTCAAAATCTAACTGAAAGCCAAAAGCCGACAGTTACAACCAAAGGTGCCGCCATGAATATTGAAATGGAATTGTCCCGAATCATTATTCAGGAAACTTCTGACCAACAGTTTATTTTCCTCAAGGAAATTAATGGCGAACGTTCGTTTCCTATCGTAATCGGCATTAACGAAGCCATCGCCATTGATCGCCGCCTCAAGGGAATCCCCACACCGCGACCGATGACCCACGATTTGCTTTACCGAACCATTACCCAACTGGGCGGGCGGCTGGACCGGGTAATTATCAACGACATCCGGGACCACACCTTTTACGCGATGCTGATTATCGAACGCGATGGAAAATTACTCGAAATTGATTCACGCCCCAGCGACGCCATCGCCCTGGGAGTGGTGGACAACACCCCAATTTTTGTCGCTGAGCACATCCTCGACGAAGTAACTTAAGAACCTGGGCAATTGAACACCGGTATAACTGGGCATCAGCAGCATTTCCCTTATCAGAACTTTTCTACTGGGCGTAAACGACGTTCCGGGGGACCACCGCCATTGAGACCGGCCGCGAAACATCGCATTGATTTACTTTGAAGCGAATCTCCACCCGCCCAACCGTGCCAACTTCAAAATCACCGGCTTGAGGTGGACTGGAAGTAAAAATCTGCTCGCCCTCTTCAATTGGGACAATGTTCTCCATCAGCACATACCAGTCCACAGCACCATCAAGATTAATCTGCATCTGATCCAGGTCGGCATCGTAACGATAGATGATGTCTCGATCGGAAGCGTCCGTAAAGGAACACTCCGTCCCGTCGCCATTGACATTAATAGTTGCGACTTCAGGATCATTCCAGGCTGAACGCATCAGACTGCACATCTGATGCATACTGTTGCGGGCGGAAACACTGGCCATGGCCATATCGTGATTGGCTTTGTAACTGGTCAGGGCGGCATTAAAAGCCGTTGCCGTAGCAATCAGCAGCAACGCCGCAATAGCTAACGAAATCAAAATTTCCACCAGCGACAATCCCCGACATCGCCGACGATGACTCGACAGCCCAGTTGGAACTGACTGGTGAATTGGAACTGACAGGCGAGTTGGACCCGACAGGCGAATCGAACTCGATGGGCAAGCTGAATGCGATTTCCCGCCGGCAGGGTAATTTCTTATATTCATAACAAAATCCTCATTTATCAGACATCTCTAAATGTACAATTTCCCAACATATTAAAATTCCACATAAGAGTTGCCGTCCATCATAATTACAATCGGAGTCCGCATGCCGCTGGGCAACATATTACCCGGATCAGGCGTGATGCAGATTGTTCCTACATCGCCGGGTTCGGTAGTTTCCGAGCCGCCGTCACCCATGGTTGCACCGATATTGGTTACGTAACCGCTGGACCACACGGTGGTATCGCACATGGAAATAATGGTTCCGTTGATAGTGGCGTTGCCGCGAACATCCACGATACCGCCAACGATAGCTCCGGAAAGCACGTTGTTGTCGCCGGAATCGGAGTTGGTATTACCCAGGTTGACATTAAAATGCGGCGCCAGAATAGTTGCCTCAGCCATAGCGGTATTTTGGAACGTGGCGGTGCCGGTAAAATAAAGGCAGTTATTCTGCCATTTCAGCACCTCAGGCACATCGGTAATGATAGGACCGTTGAAATTGCAGTTTTCGAACCTGACATTATTGTAGTAGGTGGAACCGCTTTTGGAACAGTCAACATATAGAATTCCTTCGAAGGTACAATTACGGAAGAGGGCGTTGCGGTTATTGGGCAGTTTGGCATTAGTAAAGGTCTGGTTTTCATAGACATGGCGGTCAAGCACACGCGACCAGCTTTGGCTGGGAGCATTGTAATTGCCGGCAACGTGCGGGAAATACTCAGTTTCCCGATCACTGCTCGGACAATAAGGAATTTCCGTAAGACTGCCGTCATTATACATGTCCGTGTCATAATCGGCAATATCCATTCCGGGCACATCCTGACAGGGTTGATCGTAATTAATCCCTTCGTGATAGCCTTGAACTTCATCTTCGGGGCTGTAAATCCGATTGCCGTCCCCGTCGAACATGGGATTATCATCTTCGTCGAGGGTTTCCATCTGATAATCCTCGTTTTGAATCTGCTCCAGCGTCAAGACGGTATTGATGGTGCCCTCGACGCGGGAATCGCTGGTTATGTTGAATGGCGAGATATCGGCCCGGTCCCAGGAACTGAAAATATCACCCTGAATATTAGTATCCCCCGTAAGCCACATTCTACCACGACTGGCGATAGCGTATTCGAGAACCTCAGTGTCCTTGCCAATCGGATAAGCCAGACCTGCACCACGGGTAATACCATCGGCAACACCAACGCTTTCGACAATCAGCCGATGCGGGTTATCACCAACTCCCGCCTCAAATCGAAACAGCAACGCAAACCGCCCTATGCTGTCCGTCTTGTAGGCAATATCGCCGGTAGCGGGAATTCGCAACTCTAAAGCAGAGTTGTCCCAACTGATGCCGTTACCGTCCAAAATCACCGAATCACCAATCAGGTTCTGCGCGTGGGCAACAAAATATCCAAATGTCTCTTCCGCTTCAGACTGAGAAACCGTATTGACCATCGAATAAGCTTCACTCGGTGTTTCATAAGTGCCCACCAGGTAATTAGCGTATTGCAATCCCGATTCTGCCGCAGCTTGCGCAGCGTTCATTTCATGATGATTTTTCGACATCTGTAAATTAATGTTACTCATCGCCGTGAACGAAATCGCCAGTACCGCAAAAAGAGTTACAAAAAACACCGCCAGTATTGACGTGCCCCCACGTCTTAATCGGTTACGTGAATGCATAATCATACCTTCCCCCTTTCGCGTAAAAAACCTCAACACTCAACACGTACCGACCGCCTCAGTACCCCATAACTCTCATCACCAACTGCGCAGCCAGGAAATTTCAGAAAGCAGTTGCCCTTTGTAAGTTACCCTCGCGGTCAAGCGATACATATCCATTCCGCCTGCCGAAACCGTCATGTCAACCGGATTAACATCTTCCACCGTCAGACCTTGCTGGTAATCCTGCATCCCCGTCAAAGCCAAACCATTGGAATCGACACCGTTGTAAGTGGAACCGTTAAAATCCGGCAAATCCACAAAATCCACATCGTCGGTCATGGAGCGTAATTCACCAGCCAGGAAAACCGCCGTGGACAGCTTGTTACCAAAATCATTTACATTGGTGCCCGAAGCAAAAACCTGCATCAAAGCTGCCACCCCCAATCCAACAATCATAATCGAAAAGACCGCCTCCATCAGCGTAAAACCGCCACTCCTACAGCGAGTTCTTTTGCTGATGTAATTCATAATTCACCTCTTTTACTTAACTCAAACTGACCAACACAATATGTCATGCCCGCGAAGGCGGGCATCCAGTATTAAAATCTTCATGTACTTCATGGCCTTCATGGTAAAATTGAACCTTGTTCTTAGGATTTCGTCATTCGTCATTCTCAAACTGACCATCGGTCAGTTTGAGTCTTTTACTTAACCAGACTGGAAAGTTTGAATATCGGCAGAATAATACTCATAGCGATAAAGCCCACCAGAGCACCCATAACCACAATCATCAAAGGCTCGATCATGGCCGTTACCGTACGAACAACGTTTTTCAACTCCTTTTGATAAAACTCACTGATGTCACTTAGCACTTCGGCAAGCTTACCGCTTTCTTCGCCGCTGCCGATCATCTGAACCACACTACGCGGCAGTAGCGGACTACGCTGCAGAGGTTGTGCGATTTTCTTACCCTGCTTAACCGCTACGTAAACCTGAAGCCACATCCGCTTATAAAGCGTGTTGCCCGAAATATTGGCCGTAATACTAATCGTATCCAGCATCGGTACACCAGCGTTCACCAATTCTCCCATGGTGTGCATACTCCGGGAAATGTAAAGACACCGACACAATTTCTTAAAAATGGGCATTTTGAGTTTTACTTGATCCCAGCGTGCCCGCCCCCAATCGGTGTTAATCGCCCAGAAAAACATCCAGATCAATCCCACCACCACTGCCAGAATAATATACCAGTAGGTACGCATCACATAACTGCTGGCCAAAACTACCTTGGTAGGCATGGGCATAGCAGCTTCTTTGCCCTCAAAAAGCACGACAAATTTCGGCAATACAAAGGTAAGCAGAAACACCGTAGTGCTCACCGCCATCACACCAATGATAATTGGATAAATCATCGCCGCCCGGACCTGTGCGCGGGTTTCATGCTGCTGAGTAAGGTACTCAGCTACTCGTTCCAGCATCCCTCCGAACGAACCGGATAACTCCGATGCCCGAACCATATTGACATACAGCGGACTGAACACTTTCGGAAAACGTGCCAACGCTTCCGAAAACGTCTTACCCGCTTCAACGTCACGCTTGATCTGCTGCAGAATGTCCCGAAACTTAACATTATCTACCTGATCACAAATCCCTTCCAGAGCGGCTCGAATACTGATACCGGCCTTGATCATCACCGCCAGTTGGCTGGTAAAGTTCATAACGTCTTTTGCCGACGGCCCGGTTTGCACGTTGAATGACAACAGCTTTTGCAAACCGCCACCCTGACTTTGCGCCACCGCCGCCAACGAAAGAATGTAACTTCCCTGACTACGCAGCATCTGCGTCGCCGCGGTGATTGAGTCCGCCGCGATAACTCCCGCGTTAATCTGCCCCGAAGCCGATTTTAATTCATAACGATAGTTAGGCATAGCCTCTTCCCATACCAGTTATTCTGGTTTTGTTTTTCCCTGAAGTTTCTATTCTGCTTGATTTAATCCTCATAAATTATTTTGCTCTATGCCGATAAGGCACGTTCGAGTTTTTCCGGTTGCGCCGCATGGGCCAGAGCGTCTTCCCGAGAAATCTGACCGTTGAAATACAATTGGCCGATGCTGGTGTCCAGACTTTGCATACCCAACGCCCGCGAAGTTTCAATCACATTCGGCAATTCATAAATTCGGTTTTCTCGAATACAGTTCCGCACCGCCGAGGTACAGAGCATCACTTCAATTGCCGGTATCATTCCCGGAGTGTCCGTCCGCTTGAGCAGCGTCTGACTGATTACCCCTTTGAGCGTGTTCGCCAACATCGAACGAATCTGGTTCTGCTGACCCGTGGGATAAATATCGATAATACGCTCGATGGTCTGCGGAGCGTTAATCGTGTGCAAAGTACTCAACACCAGGTGGCCGGTCTCCGCCGCCGTAATCGCCGCCGATGATGTTTCCAGATCTCGCATTTCACCAACCAGAATAACATCCGGGTCCTGACGCAAAGCATGCTTAAGACCAGACGCAAAAGTGGGACAGTCATCCCCGATTTCACGCTGTTCGATAGCACATTTATTGCTCGTGAGCATGTACTCGATCGGATCCTCAAGAGTAATAATGTGCTTACGATATTTCTGGTTCATAGAGTTGATAACACTAGCCATCGTAGTACTCTTACCCGAACCGGTGTCCCCTGTAACCAACACCAATCCACGTGTCATGTCCACTATATTGAATACCGCCCGGGGCAGATTCAGCTTTTCCAAAGGCAGCACTTCTTCCGGAATGCCGCGAAACGCAATACCGATACTGCCCCGCTGAAAGTGAGCATTAACACGAAAACGCCCTTTGCCCGACACCTCAGCTGAAAAATCAATATCCCGCCTCTCCATAAAATCCCTGACCCGATGCTCC
Source organism: Sedimentisphaerales bacterium (assembly GCA_016934515.1). Taxonomy (GTDB): domain Bacteria; phylum Planctomycetota; class Phycisphaerae; order Sedimentisphaerales; family SM23-30; genus JAFGSR01. The sequence goes on along the minus strand of JAFGSR010000238.1, from coordinate 13,394 downwards.
GGAAGCAACTCGCGTACCATTGCTTCAGCCCCTTCGACGGTTACCACAGGATAATCAGTTTCCTGCAAAACGGTATGAACCCGCAGCAACGGCGGCGAACCCACCATAATATGCACGTCACTCGCACCGCAATTCAAAGCCGTTGTTAATAATTCCTGTAACTGTGACACCTTATTCTCCTTGCACCAACAATTTGGCTGCCTTAAATTTTTCCCGTTAACTCAATAATTTGTTATAAAACTTATTTCTTTCTCTTCTCGTTGCCGTTTAGACAGTGCACTCCGTCACCCGCATAACCTCATCTATAGTCGTCAATCCTGACTGAACTTTCCGAAAACCGTCTTCTCGCAGCGTAACCATGCCCCGTTCCTTACAAAGCCGGCGCAATTCCGTTACCGTCGGGCTGCTTGTGATAATGTCACGATAAGAGTCATCAATTACCAGCAGTTCATGAATACCCACTCGCCCCTGAAAACCGGTAAACCTACACTTCTCACACCCCTGACCCTTATATAGATTCTCCAGATTGAAGCCGTACATCTCGATAAATCCCGCCGCTTCAGCTTCCACCTGGTAAGGCTGCTTACAATGCTGACACATCCGCCGCACCAGCCGCTGCGCCAGCACCGCATTCGTCGAAGCCGCTATCAAATACGATTCCACACCTATATTGATTAACCGCGTAATGCTGCTGGGCGCATCGTTGGTATGCAGCGTCGATAGCACCATGTGCCCCGTAAGCGATGCCTGAATCGCAATCCGGGCGGTTTCCGGATCACGTATCTCACCCACCATGATAACATCCGGATCCTGCCGCAGCAGCGATCGTAACGCCGCCGAAAAACTCATACCGATCTTGTCGTAAACCTGAACCTGTGATATTCCATTGATTTGATACTCGACCGGATCTTCAACCGTTGAAATGTTCAACCGTTGCATATCCATATTCCGCAATGCCGCGTACAGGGTTGTACTTTTACCCGAACCGGTCGGCCCGGTAACCAGAATAATACCGTGGGGCTGGCTGATCTGATGCTCCATGATTGCCAGGTTATCCGGATCCATACCTAAATCCGTAAGGTTCATCTTGGACGTACCCATATCCAGAATACGAATAACTACCTTTTCGCCGTACGAAGTGGGCAATACCGAAATTCGCATGTCAATATTGCGACCATGAATAACCACACGAATTCGACCGTCCTGCGGCAATCGACGCTCAGCAATATCCAGATTGGCCATGATCTTGATTCGCGATACCACCGGTGCGTGCATGTTATGGGGCGGATTCACCGTTTCAAACAGAACTCCGTCAACTCGATAACGAATACGCAGCTTCTTGTCGCCCGGCTCAATGTGAATATCGCTCGCACCGTCCTTGACCGCATTATAGATAAGATAATTTACAAACTTGATAATTGGCGATTCAGCAGCCGATTTTTCCAGATCGGCAATATCTTCCTCCTCGTCACCAACCACTTCCAAATCTTCTGCTTCGATGTTCGAGATAATTTCATCAACCTGAAAATCCGTAGTGGTTTCGGTCAGCGACGACAACACACTTTTGATGTCCTCCCAGGGGCAAACCTTTACGGATAATTCCATGCCGGTTTTACGCCTGATTTCATCCAGCAAAAACACATTCGTCGGATCCGTCGTCGCCAGTACCAGTCGATTTCCTTCCAAACCAACGGGCATAACCTTATGACTTTCCATAAAGCCCTTGTCCAGCTTACGAAAAGCCGCCGGCTCAACCATATCCCGTTCCAAACGAATAAATGGCAGTTCGTACTGCTCCGCCAAACAGGCCAGCAGGTCCGCTTCCTTGACAACTCCCATTTCCAAAAGCACCTGACCTAGTCGCTTACGCGGAGTTTTGCTGTGAATACTGCGAGCCTGCTCCATCTGCTCTTCGCTGACCATGCCGCTTTTGAAGAGTTTTTCTTCATAGGACCCACTACCGGACAACTGTTTTTCGTCCGGCTGCCAAAAATCGCTCACTTCCTTACCGGCGCACTCTAAACCGATATCGACGCCAAATTCTGACCCTTTGGGATCATTAAATTGAGCGATGCTGTCATCCAGCTCGGTACTATTTACCATATTTTTTTGCATTAATTTTTTACCTGGAACCGCGTTCTCACGCTTCTACATCTGCACCACAAAATCCATCTCTTCCGCTGTCAATATTACACTTTCATTATTAACTTTTTTGACCTTGAAAACACTGTCGATGAGATCCCCTTCACTATATATGTTTCCGTCAATCAAACATTTAGCACCCTTCTTGCCCTGCAACACTGATTGCAAAACAAATTTAGCCGATTTCTCACTAAGCTCGATTCGCAACTGTTCACGACGCTTGAGCGCCTCATCCACATCATTAGCACCTTCGTCCTTAGCTAACATCCGCGAAAACGGATTTCGCTGCAACTCCTCAACTTCAACCTGCTGTTTAGCAGGATAATCGTAAAACACCTGAACCATATTATCGGTGTCCTGAAACATCTTACGCGCTTCATCCTTTTTCTGCTGGTCAACCAGTTTAGCTAACACCTGATCAACCTTCGCTTCCACTTCCTGCTCCTGGGCAGTCGCTTCCTTGGGTTTGTTACGCAGCCCAAACAAATATATCGCTCCCACCCCCATTAAACAGGTCATCAGCAAAATCACCGCACTGCGATTGACATTATTCTTATTCGCCACCCTATATTGCTGCTCAGCCGATTCCGCCGCCGCCATCTCACTGGCACTAACGTCAGCTCCTGACCACTGCTCGTTTTCATAAGCCTGCCCCTGATCCGTCCCGCTTTCATATTGATCGTATTCACTGCTCATTTTCTGTTTTCATCCTCTCTGCATATCACTAACAATATTTTCTAGCCTTGTAGGGTGGGTCACTTGTTACCCACGCGGTTATTGCTAAACGCTCGTAACCGTTTTGAATTTTAACATTTGTAAATTGAATTTGTTTAGGATTAAGATATTAGGATTTAGAATTTCTGAAATATTCGTCATTCGCATTTCCGTGCCGGGCTCTCCGCTTCGCTCCGTGTCGTCATTAAATCGTCATTCGAGCTTCGTCATTCGTCATTCTCAAACTGACCATCGGTCAGTTTGAGTTGTTGCTAACCTCGCGCAACCAACGACGATTTAACTGAGCTGTCAAAATAAATACTCAGCTCCAGTTCCGCGTTCATCATACCCTCGTTCTCTTTGTCTTTTTCAAGATGCATCACCCGAAACTTGGTGATTCGCGGTAATTTCTCCAACTCCAGCATAAACTCGTAAAACGAATTAAAATTCCCCGACACCTCCAGCCTGATAGGTTGCTCGGAATAGCCCGAACAACACTTCGCCTTGAGGGTCTTGAACAGCTTGGTTTCCAGTCGCTGCTGCTCGACCACTTTGGTCACCTGTTCCAAAACCCGGTGAATTTCGTGCTGCTTGGGTAGTTTCGCCTCAAAAAAACCAACCGCTTCCTGTAGCTTCACAACTTCCTCATTCAGATCCTTGATACCCACCAGTGCTTTCTGCAAACTGGCCAGCTTCTGGGATTTCGCCTCGATCTCCTGTCGCTGTCGTTCCACATTCTCATTGGCAGGCTTGAAAATCCAAAAATATGCCCCCGTAGGTATCGCCAGCAACAAAACCACAAATAATAATTCCCGTACTCCAAATTTCATCTTATAGTTCCCTTTTCTTTATACGATTAATGATCCTGTATTCTTTTAGATTGGGCAACTTGTTGCCCACGCGGTTTTTTCATCATTCGGATTTCGTCATTGATTCGTCATCTTGCCGCGGCGAAGCTATCGCGAAGCCGGGTCGAATTTCGTTATTCGTCATTCTCAAACTGGCCATCGGTCAGTTTGAACACTTTACATCCCCTTTACGCCGATAGAACGCGCCATCTCCACATCTTCCTCACTGGCCCGGGCTTCCGGGTCCAGAGTCAGCAGCAACTGAAAATGTCGTATAATTTCATCTTCGCCTTCGTGCTCTTCCGAATACATTAGATTGGCTTCCTTTATCAATTTCGAAGCCTGCAGATTCTCGATCAACTCCGCCACCTGGATGTCCGTAGGGGCCAGGCCGGTAACTTCCACAACCGTTTGCCACTTCTGGGGAATAATTTTTGTATTCTCCGGTTCAGCATCCTTTTGGACCGACTTACTTTTACTGTTTTTACTACGCGATTTGCTGGTCTTTTTCGTTTGAACCTCCGGCTGGGGTGTTATATCCTTGCTGGATAACTCAAATTCCGTCAACGACACTCCTGCCGGCAAATCATTCGTAACCGTCGCTAATATCAACGACCGCGGAACCGACTCCATCAACGACGCACTCAACGATGCCTTGTTCATCATCTGCTCTCGCTTGCCTTCCAACACTTCCAACTGCTTCAGCGATTCACTCACCTGTTTCATCTGCTTGTTGACCTGCGCAATACGATCATCCATCCCCTTTTTTCGCTTTTCGGTTATCGCAAATCCTCCACCCACTCCCAACATAACCACCAGAAATAGCATCAGACATATCACATTCGTTCGCTGCTGGGCTTTCTTCTCGATATAATCTTCCGGTAAAAAATCTACCTTATTCATAACCGCTCCATTTTTCTTCTCTAAAATGCCGCGTCGCTCCGCAACATCATTCGTCATTCGTTATTGATTAATTTTTTGCACTTCGTCATTCGTCATTGATTCGTCATTCTGTTTTCGTCATTCGTCATTATCAATCTATCTTGCCAACACTTAAACCAAACGCCACCGCCCACTCACCATGCAGTTCATCCGGAACCAGATCACTATGTTTGCCGTATAGAGAATCCTTCACCACTCTGCCAAATGGATCTCCCAACTGCGCCGGCAGTCCAATACTTTTTGCCAGATACTGACTAAGCACCTTATTCTTGGCTTGGCCCCCCAGGAAAATCACCCGACCCACCGGACACGAATTGAACATCATGTCATGATAGCTCACACAACCGCGAATATCCTTACACAAAGTATCTAGCGTCGGCTTTATCGCCTGGCCAGGATTGCATTTCTCCTCCTGCTTTTCAACCATTGTTCCACATGCCGCCGCCGAACATCCCACTGCTTCACCTTCCGCCGCCGAGGCCGCCTCACCGGTTGCAACAGATTCCCCAGACTGATTTTGACCCAACTGTACAACAGCGCAATCTGCTTCCAACTCCTGCTGGTTCAAATTCCGCAACTGACCCGCCGCTTGGGGATAATCCACTTTCATTTTCTCGCGCAGCATCCGCAAAAGTTGATCGGCACCAATTCCCAACGTCCGGCAAAACACCATGCTCGGCCCGTGTGTTATCACTACCTTGGTAACGCTGTATCCCAAATCCAAAAACATCGTCCCGCTCTTGTTCGCTTCGTCGCGGTCCAGCAGATGTTTAAAACAATTCACCAACGCACAGGGCTCAACACCAATCGAAACAATCTCCAAACGAGATCTTTCCAAAAAATTCAAATGCTGATTGACCACTGCACTCGATGCCGCCATCAAAATAATTTCCAGCTTCGTCTCCGAACCGTCATAAACCTCCCCCGCAATCACATGACGTAATCGGGCCCGATGAATATCGAACGGCACCTTTCCTTGCGCTTCAAAGGGCAGTGTTTTTTCCAGATGCTTCTCTTCCATCTTCGCCATCCGCATATGTTGCACCAGCATCTCCCGCGCCGGCAAACAACTTATCACTCGATTGCCCTTGAATTTCCGTGTCGCCAGCAACTCCCGTACCGTCTCGATGTACCACTCCTGAAATGCCGGCGGATTTCCATGTATTTCAACCGGAACTTCCATCTGTGCCGCCGCTAACAGAGATAAACGCTCTCTGGAACCGCTCAATTGCAGCATCTTCAAACTGCCCGCACCGAGATCCACCCCAATCGGATGCACTTTTTGTCTCAATAAACCCAGCATTACGCTGAAGCCTCCAATCACCCCTCATACTAACCTTATTAACGTTCTCTCTTCTCCGGACCATATGTCACTGGATTATCCGGACTACAACCTTTAAATCTCCATTCAAAACATAAAATACACAACCACCCATGGCAACCGGTTCACCTGAATTACTTATTTTATCCAATAACTATTTCTTCCCTGTTCGCTAGAACACAAACACTTTACCCATTCCCCACCATCCGCTTATTCAGCATAACTGATACAATAAGCATAAATAGACACATTCTTACCACTTACCTGGCCGAAGGTCCAATAATTATGCGCCCGCAAATAGACTTGTTGACTTGTAGAATGGGTAACTTGCTACCCACGTAGCTATTTTTCGTCATTCGTTATTCGTAATTGATTCGTCATCTTGCCGCGGCGAAGCGTTCCCGCCGTGCTCGCGCCCGTCGCGGCAGTTTGGCGAAGCCGGGTCAGGCTTCGTCATTCGTCATTTAGCTTTGACTTATCGCCCAGGCCAGCTTGACCACCTGAGACATCTCCCCAACATCGTGAACCCGAATGATCTGAGCCCCCAGAACCGCCGACATCGCCACCACTGCTGCCGTCCCGAACAACCGCTCCCCCGGATCCTCCAGACCCAGCACCTTACCGATAAACGATTTCCTGCTCGGCCCGATCAGCACCGGAACACCAAGCTCACCAAATTCAGCTAGTCTCTTCAAAAGCAACAAATTGTGCTCCACCGTCTTGCCAAAACCAATCCCCGGATCCACCACCAACCGATCACCGCCGATTCCCGCCCCCACCGCATAATCGATCCGCTCCGCCAAAAATCCCTTCACCTCCCCAACCACATCATCATATCGCGGCTTTCGCTGCATATCTCCGGGACTACCCTGCATGTGCATTAAAATAACCGCCAGCTCATTCCGCGCCGCAAACCCAGCCATCTCCGCATCAAATCGCAACGCCGAAATATCATTAACAATTGTCGCCCCCGCTTCGAACGCCGCCTTCGCTACCGCCGCACTTCTCGTGTCGATACTCACCGGAACCTGCGTTTGCCGCACCAATCCTTCAATCACCGGAACCACCCGCCTGACCTGCTCTTCCGCTCCAACCGCTTCCGATCCCGGCCGCGTCGATTCACCTCCCACATCTATTATCGCCGCACCCTCCCCCACCATCCTCAAACCATGCTCAACCGCTTCCGCCGCCTCCAAATACCGACCACCGTCACTGAACGAATCCGGCGTAACGTTCAGAATCCCCATTATCAACGGCCGCCCTCCCAAATCCAGCATCCGACCACAACAGTTTAATTGATATTTTTTCCGATTTTGCAACATATGAATTTCCAAAATTATCCTTCACCCGGATTCGCCCGCTTTTTCGTCAACAGACTCACAACTATCAAACATGCCACCGAACAGCTGATCGCCGGCAAAACCGCATCCAGTTCCGCTATGCTGCCCGGCAAACTCTGAACCATCGGCAATTCCGACCATAACAGCGTCACCACCGTACCCGAAAGAATCGACGATATCGCCCCGGCCCGCGTAGCCCCCTTCCAGAACAATGCCGCCACCAGACACGGCGTAATCGCCGAACCATACACCGTAAACGCGTATAGTGCCTTCTCAAACACCGTCGTCGATTCGGCAAACGCCAGAGAAATCAAATAAGCAATCACCCCAAACACTAAAACCAGCATTCGACTGAAAAACACCACCCTTTTATCCCCCGCTTGCGGATTGATATACTGCTGGTAAACGTCCTTGATAAACGTCGTCGCCGGCACCAGCAAAAACGAATCCGCCGTCGAAATGATAATTCCCACCACCATCGCCATAAACAAACAACCTATTGCCCGCGGCATAAAATGTCGGGCCGCATATATCAAAACATAACGACCATTCTCCGGATCCGAAATCATGCTCCCCGCTATCCACGCCTCCCCGATAATCAACAACTCCACCGCCAACGCCAGAAAAATCAATATCGTAACCGCCGCCTTGGCTCCCCGCGCATTCTTACCCGCAAAAATCCGCTGATACATATTCGCGTCACCCATAATCAACAAAAACACCGGCAAACAATAATTCACCACCTTCGTCGCATCATACACTCCCCAAAATTCCATGTGCCGCGGCCGGTCCGCCATCGCCGCATAAGCCTCGCTCATCCCCGCAAATCCGCCCGCCTTGACCAGCAAAATCGGAAACCCGATAATCAGCATCGCCGTGATTACCACCCCCGTCACAATGTCCGCAAACGCCAGCGACATCAAACCCGCCAGCATCGTGTACATTATTATAAAAACCGCCGCTATCACCGTCGCCTTTTGCGCCGTCAACTTCGGCTCCGCCAGCACCAACCTGCCCTGCTCCGGAACCGCCGCTATCCGATACAAATTCCCCTGTTCATCTGGCGCACCAACAAATCCTCCGATTACAATTTTCGCTACATTATTTTCTTTAATCGTAACAAAATTCCGCACCGCTTCCCCACCACCTGCCACATCACGACCAGCCTTCTCCGCCGCCGAAATCACTTCCACCCCAAAAATCTCCTCCCCCCTCGACCAGCCCCCCTCCTCATAAACATTGAATCCAATCTTCGCCGTCCCCTGCCAGTCCTCATCAGGATAAAATTCCACATACCCCTTCTCCACCTGCCAACTGCTCAGCTCGCTGCCCGCCGCCAGCTCCACCGGTGCTTTTTTCCCCGCAATCACCTCCAAAACCATCCCCCCCGCGTTGAACTGATAACTGACAATCACCATGTACGCGATAATCAGAGATATCACCGCCAGCATCCGCGCCGTATGACCAAACCGCTCACCAATAATTTCCGGAACCGACGTAGCCTGAATATTCCGCGCCCGCGGCGCAATAAAACTCAGCAAAATCATCCCCAAAAAAGTCCCCATCGGCAAAACCAACGCCGCCGCCCCGTCCCGAAACGCCTGCCCCGCGTTCCCCACAATGGACCCCGTACCAATCCACACCGCCAGCATCGTACAAACCATAATCCACGGCGACAGCGTCCGACCCGCCACCGAAAAATCTTCCTGCGTCTTCACCTGTCGAGATTTATAAATCCCGATCCCCGCCAAAACTAACAGATAAAAAAATATCACCAACAGATAACTCATCACGAACGCTCCAGATAAAGCAAAGTCCCCTGAACCGGAAAACTCTTGAAGACGCAACTAATCTAATAGAGACTAGTAATCCAGCCACAACTTGTCAACATAAAAGCCCCCCCTCTGAATTAACCGGGGCCAACCAAAGATCAACGGACACCTTTGATTGGCCCCAATCACCTCTCATTCATTGCAGTTCAAAATACATTTCAACAACATTTTTCAAAAGTTTTTCTTCCGACGATATAACAAACTCAATCCGCCCAGCACCAGCAACCCCATCGTCGCCGGCTCCGGAACAATCACAAACGCCATATCCAGCGATTCGGCAGTATTGATTGGATTCCGCAACTCGTTCCAGAAATCTACTCCACCGGCAGCGTTAGAATCACCCCACACCGCATCGTCTTCCCAGTGATCCTGGGAGGTCTTCCATCCCCACTCCGGGGGAATAGTACCTATATCACCATGCGACTTGACCGTAATATCCAGCCAGTAAATCGTCTCATACACCTGATAATAGGGATCGTCTATATTCATAATATTTATCTGGTGGAAACTAAAATGATCATCCTCAAATACATCTCCCGTATTCGGATTGTACCAGCCTTGGTTACCGGTACCCCACGGATCAATTACCCTGATCTCTGTCCCAGCAAAATCTCGCTCCCACAATAACTCACCCGGATGACTCCAGGGCATATTGTCATCCTCCCCGGCCGGAATATTCTTGTGAATACTCACATGTACACTGTCTATTACACCTTGAATATCGTCCTTCCACGATCCCCACAGATGAATGTCTCTCACCGGACCGCTCTCGCTGCACATCCAGTCGTCTGCCAAAACTTTCTGAGTGTTGTCTTCATTTGTCCCCGCAAAAACATCCCATCCCTGTGGATCCGGCAACTGCGGAAAATGCATCTTGTGCCCGTCTTCAGGTTTCCAGTCCGCCCAAACCACTGAACTTACCAACATTACACATACCATGGTTAATAGTGTCTTTTTCATCATATTCTCCTTTATAGATATACTTTTCTTATTACATTTACACATGCTTTCCTACACCACAGACCACCCGTAGCAAACAACTCCTTCTACCTTCCCTGGCTTATGTCACACTCCGTTTAGGCACTCGCATTATCATCAATAGGCGCCTCCTTTCAGACAAACACTAACCCTGACCGACTGTGTCTAATGAAGGTTACATAGCGAAATGCATCTTTCTCCGCTCCGCGATTCTCTCTCAACACATGAATAATAGATGTGCCGCATTTGGACCGACCAGCAATCTCCTTCTAGCCCGTCCACATGCTCTGCTATTCAATTATTACCCTGAATTTACCAAAGTCAAATCCTCCTCAAAATTCTTCCCTTTTCCCCCTTTCCCCTATCAAAAAACCGGCTAAACATAACCATATTTCGATTCCACCTGCCAACCGCCTCTTGATTGGTCATTGTAAATGCAGTATTATCATTGACTTGGCAACGATAATGGTACTCTTTTAGGAAAACAATCATGAATCGACTTCCTCTTCACCTGGCTCTACTGCTCGCTCTTGTTCTCGTTGGCTGCCGCTCCCCCCAACCTCAAAACATAAAAGTCACCCCCGTCACCCGTTTAACACCCCCACTTTCACCCCAGGAGCACATTTTTGGCTATTCCGTCGAGAATCGCCCCATCACTTACCTCCTCCTCGGCCACGGCCCCAACACCTGCCTCATCATGGCTACCATCCACGGCAACGAACAAGCCGGCACCCCCCTGCTGCTCCAACTCATCGAACATCTTCAGCAACCTCAAAATGCCCATCTGCTCGCCGGACGACAACTGGTTATTGTCCCCGTCGCCAATCCCGACGGCGTCGCCCACAACCGCCGCTTCAACAGCCGCGGCATCGACCTCAACCGCAACTTCCCCGCCGACAACCGCCGCAACACCAAAAAATTCGGCCAATCCGCCCTCTCCGAACCCGAGTCCACCGCACTCTATCAACTCATCGACCAGTACCACCCCTCGCGCATCGTCACCATCCACCAACCTCTAAATTGCATCGACTACGACGGCCCCGCCCAACATCTAGCCGAACAAATGGCTATGCAATGCAACCTCCCCATAAAAAAACTCGGCAGCCGACCAGGCTCTCTAGGCTCCTACGCCGGCAACACCCTGAACATCCCCATCATCACCCTAGAATTCCCCCGCTCCGACGACAACCTCTCCCCCCAACAACTCTTCCAAACCTACAGCCCCACCCTCCTCACCTTCATCAAATATAAATAACCCAACTCCCCCGCCCTTGAGGTGGCATGGGCATCTTGCCCTTGATTATCTGAGATGGCATGGGCATCTTGCCCATGATTAAAATTGTAGGACGGGCTTCAGCCCATGCTTTCCCCCGTACCGCCGGCATCTTGCCGGCATCCTGCAACGAATATTAATCCTTCATCCCCCAGCCACGCCGACAATAACGTATCAGAATTTCAATCAAAATCATCCAACACAAAAGTGTGCACTTTGTCATAATTTCTAGCTAAAACAATATGCACCTTTCTCTGTTGAAGATCATACACTACCGACCAAACCGTCCCGCCAACCGAAACCTTTTCCAGAATCTCCATTGCCTGACTATCAGTCACCTTGCCCTCTCTCTCTTCCAGCATCTTCCTGGCAGTTGAATACCGCCAACATTTTGACTTTAAATCTTCACCTGCTCCATTCAGATAAAAATTCGTAGCCACCAGATAAAGCTCTTCCGATCGAATCACCTTCATCCCCTCCTCCACATACTCAACCAAAGCTCTGTCCCCCTGGGCATCAGCTATCAGATAATGCACCGTCGGCCCGGGCCTGAAATTAATGTTATAATTCTCAAGAAACTCAATCGCCTGCTGGGTCGTCCGGGTATTATCCAACATCATACGCAACGCCGCCAGCGAATGCAGCGTTTCTTTTTGTGGATCCGCCTTCAAGTCCAGATCAGGCACCAAAGCAATCGTAACCGTCAATCCATGCTCGTTTATCCCTTCGAACGGCAATCCGGGCGTTGCCAGCAAACGAAATCTTTTGCCCCAATCCGGCAATTCCGAATCCTCCGTCTTACCAATTCCCAGATACGCAATATCAACCAGTGAAAGCGAAGCATAACCACCGGTCGGATTCGTATAAAGCACCAGCAAAGGACTGTAACTCCAATCCAGATTCCTCCCGTATATCGGCCGACTTAAATCACCGTACGCAGCAAATAGACTGCACGCCTCCGGTTTTTTACCATCCTTATCACCTTTGCCGCTCTCCACTCCAAATATTGCCCCGTAAAAATCATGAACCACACCCAAATAATCATAGCCCCCCTTATAACTCATAACATACAAAGGATAATCATCAACCTTCTCCAGGGTGGATAACGTCCGAATCGGATTAATCAACAACCCGCAAAATATCACCAGCAAAATCAGCAGAATACAACGCCGAATCTTTCGCCGCCGCCTACGCTTCGCCAATCTAACCGGATCAGTTCCCTTACGCTTCGCCTTTTTCACAATCACCCTCTGATCGAATTAATCTGACCTTCATAGTTAAAGATTTTAGCCGCTTCAGCCATGTAGGCCGGGCAGAGACTTCCCGGCTATATTACATTATATATTGTTCTTTCTTATCTTCTTATATTTCAATACAGAAAAAAATAATATTCATCTCTGACAAAGTTACATTCTTCCCGTTGCAATTCAAGATATTCCAATTATAATTCCCCGTCCCCCACCCCGTCAATACCGATATTTTATTATTTCCTATCATTTAACTATGCTTTTCCCAGGCTGAATTTCACTAATACCTAATCCGGATAAACCGGTATAAACCATAAATTTAATATCAAAAAGTATAATTACGGTATCACCGGTGACGAAGCTAATTTTAAAAAACAGCTTTCGCAACCTGCTTCGACTTGCAAAACATGGCAAGCTGGCGTGAGCACGGTGAGAATTCAACATCTCTTCGGTAGGCCCAAAACCTATAATTTCAATCCCCACCAGAACAGTAGGATATAATTTTATAAAAATCTGCGTAAATCGGCGTTAATCTGCGGTTCCATAAAGGTTTACGTAAATTCTCCGTGGCTAATCAACCGGGCCAAAAGCGCGACAAGCCTTTTTCAAAAATCGCAAGTTTCTGCAAAAAACCGATAACTTTGCCCCAACTTTCTTCAAAAACCACCCCAAAACCACCCAACTTTCGACCCTGTTTTTTGACAAAATTTCATCTTTTCTCATTTTCGGCCCACTTTTGTCGCGCTTTTGACACGCT
>JAFGSR010000237.1 GCA_016934515.1 Sedimentisphaerales bacterium | reverse complement strand
GGTGGCAATAAGGCGATAAACTTTAGCCGGGCAATAAACCATTTTTTCCTCTCAATCAACCAACTTTTTCCGAGTTGATCCATAAATTAGGACTTCATAACCTTCATGAGCTTCATGGTTAAATTAATATTTTGTGTTTTTTGCTCGCCGCGACGGGCCTGCCCCGGCGGGTGCTTTTTCGTGGCAAAAAATTCTCTGTGATCTCTGTGCCCTCTGTGGCTAAGCTATTTATGTTAAAAAAAACCGGTAAATCAACTTCAACCATTATCATCGCAGCCGTGATTGCTATCGCGATTGTCGCTGCCTTGGCTGCCACTTTTTTCAGCGACCCCACCGCCAAAAAAGGCAGCGGACTCAGCCCCCAGTTCGGTTACGATCTTGATAAGCTCCGCCAGACCGACCCCCAACTAATCACCTACCACGAATCCACCAATCCCTTCGACACCGGCTTTTCCGAAGCTCGCTCGATAGCTCTGGATTCCCGCGACAAAATTTACCTCGCCGGCGATAACGCCATTGCCGTCCTGGATACCTCGTTCCAACAAATCGCCCGCTTCACCCTCGAACAACCCCCTCGTTGCCTGGCCGTCGATAACGATGGCACCTTATTCGTCGCCTTTAGAGATCACGTCAAAATCCTCAACCCTCAAGGCAAGGTTGTTTCTTCCTGGCCACTGCTCAACGCCCAAGCGGTGCTGACTTCGATCGCCGTTGACAAAAATAATGTCTATCTCGCCGACGCCGGCAACCGCATCGTTCTCCGTTACGACAAAACCGGCCAACTGCTCAACAAAATCGGCGAAAAAAATCCCGACCGCAACATCTCCGGCTTCTCCATCCCCAGCCCTTATTTCGATCTCGCCCTCGCTACCGACGGACTCTTGCGCGTCACCAATCCCGGCAAACACCTCATCGAAGCTTTCACCACCCAAGGCGACCGCGAATTCGCCTGGGGAACACCCGGCAGCGCCATCGAAAGCTTTTGTGGCTGCTGCAACCCCATCAACTTCGCTCTGCTTCCCAACAACCAGGGCTTTGTTACCGCCGAAAAAGGACTCACTCGAATAAAAATTTACAATCCCGCCGGCGAATTCTCCGCCGTCGTCGCCGGTGCCGAATCTTTCACTCAGCACGACCGCATAAGAGACAGCTCCGGCTCCGGACTCACCTCCAGCGGACTAGACCTCGCCGTAAATTCCCAGGGCACCATCCTCGTACTCGACCCCTGCACCGCACAATTACGCATCTTCAACAAAAAACCAACAACCCAAAACAAAACCACAAATGAAAAATAAAAACCATAACCGAAGAGATTTTTTCCGCACTCTGCTCCGCGTCACCGCACTGACCGGCTTAGCCGCGGTCTCCGCCGTTGTTACTGTCTTGCGAAATCCCAAACCCCAAACCAACCGCCAAAGCTGCATCAACCAGGGCCTCTGCAAAAACTGCTCCGCCTTCAAAAATTGCGAACTCCCAACCGCGCTATCCATCAAGAGCAAAGGTATTAAAACTTTTAACTAAATTAACATCGCCGCAGGCGAAACCTTAATTTTGCTGTTTGATATTTAATTTTTGATTTAACCGGTCCACCAAACTTCGGATTTATTAAATTAATGACTAACGAAAACAAAAATCCAACCCGTCGCGATCTCCTCAAAGGCTCACTCCGCGGTGCATCCCTGCTGGGACTCGGTAGCGTCGCCGGCCTGCTCGCCGGCGGTTCATCCAAAGACGAACTCGTCTGGCAGATCGACCCGCAAAAATGCATCGCCTGCGGCAACTGCGCAAACTTCTGCGTCTTGAAAGAATCCGCCGTAAAATGCGTCCACTCCCACGCCATGTGTGGCTATTGCGATCTCTGCACCGGCTTTTTCGACCCCGACCCCATCAACCTCGACACCGCCGCCGAAAATCAACTCTGTCCCACCGCCGCCATCAAACGCAGCTTCGTCGAAGATCCCTATTTCGAATACACCATCGACGAAAAATTGTGCATCGGCTGCGGCAAATGCGTCAAAGGCTGCAACGCCTTCGGCAACGGCTCACTGTATCTACAGGTCCGACACGATCGCTGCCTCAACTGCAACGAGTGCTCCATCGCCGCAGCCTGCCCCTCCCAGGCCTTCACCCGCGTTCCCGCCCATCAGCCTTATCTACTAAAAGACTTGTAGGATGGGCTTTAGCCCATGCGGTATTCTGCCGAAAGGATGAATTTGAAACCACCACTCATTACCATAACTTTGTTATTGCTCACCGTGTTTTCCACCGCCGCCTTCGCCGTGGAGCGCTTCCCACCACCCGAATTCGATACCGAATACCAACTACCCCTGACCACCGTGCCGCCGCCCAAACCCGTCGTTCAGGAATATCTCAACCTGGCCATCCTCCTTACCGCTCTTGCCCTGGCCTCCTGGCTCGCCCTGAAAAAACGCTCCCGACGCGGCATCTTCATCCTCATGATCTTCTCCTTAGCTTACTTCGGCTTCTGGCGGCAAGGCTGCATCTGTCCCATCGGCTCAATCCAGAACGTTGCGCTTGCCTTATTCGATTCCGCTTACGCCTTACCAATTTTCGCTATCGCAATTTTCTTATTACCGTTGCTGTTCACCTTATTCTTCGGACGCACTTTCTGCGCCGCCGTCTGCCCCCAGGGTGCCATCCAGGATCTTTTCCTGATTCACCC
This sequence comes from Sedimentisphaerales bacterium, assembly GCA_016934515.1. Taxonomy (GTDB): domain Bacteria; phylum Planctomycetota; class Phycisphaerae; order Sedimentisphaerales; family SM23-30; genus JAFGSR01. The sequence continues at coordinate 6,432 of JAFGSR010000237.1, read as the reverse complement.
CCTGCGCGTTCCACCCTGGCTTCAGCACGCGCTTTCGCTGCTCGCTTACGTTTATCTCGCCGCTGCCGTGCTCTTCGCCGCCACCGGCAGCGCCTTCATCATCTGTCAATACGATCCCTTCGTCGCCCTGTTCCGACTCTCCGGCAGCATCAACATGCTCATCTTAGCAGCTTCCTTCCTCATCATCTCCATGTTCGTCGGCCGACCTTACTGCCGCTTTCTCTGCCCCTACGGCGCTTTACTGCGCATGCTTTCGCAGGTTTCCCACTGGCGCGTAACCATCACTCCCGACCAGTGCATTCAGTGCCGCCTCTGTGAAGACGCCTGCCCCTTCGGCGCCATCGACCCCGCCAATCCACCCAAACCCACCACCGTTACCACCCGCGATAAAAATCGACTTCTGCTCCTGCTCCTTTTGCTCCCCCTGTTGATCGTCGGCATCGGCTGGACCTGCTCACTAATCAGTGTTCCCCTTTCCCGTACCCACGCCACAGTCCGTCTTGCTGAACAAGTTCTGCTCGAAGAAACCAACCGCGACCAAACCACCGGCCTGATAACAGAAACCACCGAAGCTTCCGACGCCTTCCGCGTAACCGGCCAACCGGTCGAATCCCTCTATCAAACCGCTACCGACATCCAACACCAATTTCACCTGGGCACCTGGCTCGCCGGCGGATTCCTCGGATTGGTAATCGGCACCAAACTGCTAATCCTCTCGGTCTTCCGCAAACGCACTGACTACCAAGCCAACCGCAGCTTCTGCGTCGCCTGCGCCCGCTGCTTCACCTCCTGCCCCATCCACCGACAAAAATTAAAACAAAACCAACAAAACTAATCATTGGAAATTTGAGCAACCTCTAAGAATTCCCGTAGGATGGGCTTCAGCCCATGCCGTCCAACGTTAAAACACCATCCTTTGCTACCCACAACAAACCACCCGAGCCCCATGTGGAAACATGGGTTCTTTATTATTCGAATTACCCACGGGTGCCACCACCAAACTTGCTTGGGGATACCCCTGCCACAGAAAACCAAATCAAATTCAGGATTTTTCCCCCTCGTACCGCCGCCGTCTCACCGGCACTCTTAGACTTTACCGTCCTCGTTTTCCCGACACCCCCCTCCGTCCCAAAAACAAATCCTTGTCCACTTATGTCCATTACGTCCATTCTCGTCCATTCACAGGTAGGGTGGATAACTTGTTACCCACGCAATCTTTTTGTCATGCCCGGCTTTCCGGCCTGCCGGGAGGCGCGAATCACCGAGGTCAGACTCACGCCCACCGACAACGCGGGCGATCAATCCGCTGGCCTTGTAATCTGTTATACCCCCGTTTTTCGGGGTATTTCCAACAACAGAATATTACCAGATTCACCATTCTCTGGCAATCCCTGACCAGAAAAGTCCTTGACCGGCAAAACAGGAATAGGTAGGATGAAATTGACAATTAAATACTGTAAGTCCACCGGACTTTTGGCGTTAGTAGTCGAAATCGGCAAAGTTTTGAAATTCCTAAACGCGTTGAGGTCGGTGCTCGTTTGCCTTCAGGCAAAACGGGTACCGCTTGCGTGTTACGGATGGGCCTTTTGCCGATCCTTGAGTTTGCACGATCTGGCGGTGCCCTTTTTCTTTTGGCTATTCCGCCATTTATCGTTCTGCATCATTCTTAAAGTTATTTTTTTTCAGAAAGGCCGAGCCATGAAAAAGAAAATGTCAGGATTGTTGGCAGTTATGTTATTGTTCTGCCAGTATTGTTATGGAGAGAATCAAATTATAGAACTGGAAACGTTGGCAGGTTTTGATAGGTCTGAACCCAGAGGCATTTCTTCTGATGGTTCGGTTATCATTGGTCACTGTGAGAATAAAAATCCTTATGAAATACAACAAGTCTTTTGGTCCCTAGATGGGCAAGTTCATTCATTGCCTTCGGAATTAAAGTATGTGAGTGCTATTTCCTCTGATGGTGCGATATTCGCTGGTCGCCATATTGATTATGAAGCCTGTCTCTGGAGTGAATGGAGTGGAATAGTTAGGCTTGGTTTTTTGCCAGATACAAACAGAAGTACTGCTTCGGGGATTTCTGCTGACGGTACAACAGTTTGGGGTTATTGCTACCATACCAGCGATAGTAATAATTGGCAATATTTTATATGGACACAGTCTTCCGGTATGACATTCATAGCAGAAAAAGGAGACACCCTCGACATTGCTCCTAGTTTCCGTTCCTTTAATGATGATTGTACTGTTGCAACAGGCAGAAAGGATAGGCAGGCATTTCGATGGACACAAAATGGCGGATTTGAATTATTAGGTACGCTTCCAGCGGTTGGTAAAACATCAAATGGATTAATCCTTGTTGATGGTGGCGAAAGAATAATTGGAACCTCAGACTATGGACTATGGTCTGGGGTAATTTTTGACTGGTCTGCTTCTCTTGGAATGAATTTGATGGTGGAACCTCCCATAGGATATTATTGTGAATTAGGTGATGCAAGCGATGATGGAGAACTCTTAGTCGGGAGCTATTATAATCTAACAGATGGTGAAGGCAGCTATGGAAATCCAGGAAGCGTGGCATGGATATGGGCTTCTTCGATAGGACATATGCCGCTAAAGGATTTCGTTCAGGATTATTATGGTTTGGATTTGTCAGACTACCACTTTACCCATGCTAGTGCTGTTTCTGATGACGGCACGATAATCGCAGTTGGGGGATACAATCAACTTTGGCAATCAAAAGGATGGATTATTATTCTGAACGAATTAGTGGAAACTCCCCCCATTGAGCAGGTAACAATACCGCTGGTAGTGACATCACTCAATCTTAAAGCCAGTGAAAAGGGTAAGTTCCTTTTGAAGGCAATTATGCCGGAGGGTGTGACCGCAAATTTCGGGATAACAGTCCAAGTGGGCGATTTCAGTGCCTTCATAGATAAAAATGATCCTGCGTGGGTAATAAAAGGAACAAAAGCGGTTTTCAGAGGACCACAAGGCGGAATATCGACTATTGTTGTCGATATAGCCAAGCACACAATAATAATTGCGGGCCAAAATGTAGATTTGTCTGGTTTGTCTATGCCTCTTTCGGTGTGGGTTGAACTTCTTTATTGAACCAGCCGGGGCTGAAAAATTAAAGGGGTCAGGTACATTTCCTGGATCTCCCTCTTGGTCTTAACGTCATTTCCAGTCCGAGTTTTTGCGCTGCCAACTGAATACATTTATCATTCCCGAAATTTTAATTTCTGTCCATTCGTGTTGACTTGTCTCGCCGTAGTTTTATACGAAGGCGAACCTGTCCACCGTAGCTTTAGCGAAGGCGGATTCGTGGCTAAAATTATCTTCTCTGTTTTCATCTTCGTGCTCTTCGTGCCCTTCGTGGTTTAAATATCTTATATTATATTATCTTATACTATCTTATCTTCTTCGTGCTCTTCGTGGTTTAACTCTTTTTCATTCGTTGCGAAGATTTTTAAGAAATCTATAGGACAAAGCGCTTGATGCCATTTTCCGTTAAAAGTTTCGTATTAAAATTAAGTAGCAAACCGATTTTAATCCCGGACAATTTCATATATGTCAGCAATTGAGCTTTATGAACATCGTTTATCATGCTCACAGATTTAAGTTCTACGATCAGTTTATTTTCTATCATGACGTCAACTCGATACCCGCAATCCAGTTTCAACTCTTTATATTCGATTGGTAACCCCTTTTGCATTTCATGCCGAATCCCCGCATGGGTTAATTCGTAGGAAAGACATTTTTCATAAGCCGATTCCAGAAGGCCGGGACCAATAATTCTATGCACTTCTATGGCGCAACCTATTACTTTGTTGGACAAATCGTCAAATTCCATACCTGATCCCTCTCAATCATATTATCTTCTTCGTGCTCTTCGTGCCCTTCGTGGTTTAAATATCTTATATTATTTTTTTCATGTCCTTCGTGGTTTAACTCTTTATTATACCGAAATAAATTCCAATTCCCAACAGCAAAACTTCATCAAACCTCCTCCACAAGCCCTATACTATCAAAAAAATATCAAATGCACTACTTTAATCTGAAAAATGCGGAGTAATATATTTTCCTTACCCTATCCTTTTTAAATCCCTTCGTAATACAATCCAACAACTTCTTGTTTTTTATGCGTAATTTTTATTTCACCTTACTATAAATTGCGTTTTATCAAGAGCTTATATTGATTTTTGGCACAGATAAATTTACCTGACCATAAATAATATTTTGTGATTTTTGTACCCTCTGTGGCTACTCTTTTTGGTTGCGTCTTGACCGCCCTAAGAACCTTCCTGTCCCAATTAGCCCTTTACACCCGACAAATGCAGGTTACAATTAAGGGGCCCTAACGAAATGCGTTAAAGATAGTGATAATGGTCCTTTTATCCAGTCGAACACTCATTTTGTTAGAGGGAAAAACTTATAAGAGAGAATTTTATGGATTCAAGTTCATCAACAAAAACTGATTCTGCCGCGAACAACAACAAATGGTTCATCCCCGCACTCAGCACCGCGGTTATTGCCGGAACATTTTGCCTGGTGGTCTGCCTGTTGCTCACCTGGAATTTCCTGCAAGGCCGCCCCGACCCGGGCGTCTCGGAAAAACCTTCGCCGCTCGATTCACAATACCTGGCCCAACTCAAAACCCAACTAGCCCAAAATCCCAAAGACGAAAAAATCAAACAACAAATCCGCCAACTCGACCTGGACCTCCGCCGCCAATTCTTCCGCCGCCAAAACCTCGCCGACCAGGGCGGCCTGCTGCTCTTTGTCGGTGGAATAGTTTTCCTGGCTGCCTTAAAAATCACCCTCGCAGCTCGCCCCCAACAAATCATCCCCCCGTCCACCACCACCGATCACCCGCCCGCCCAACTCCAGGCCCAGGCCCGCCGTGCCGTCATAACTACCGCTCTGATAATCATCGGCACCCTGCTAGCCTTGCTGCTAACCACCTCAAACCAACCACCGCCACTCGCTACCGCAATCTCATCAATTAAATCAACTGTTACTCCATCACCGTCAGGCCAATCTGAAAAAACTCCCGCTCCGCATGAGTTGACGACGGGCCCACCCGAAAAAACCCCGGCCCCCTGGCCTCGCTTCCGCGGTCCAAATGGTTTGGGAATCTGCACTTACGCCAACATCCCCACCAAATGGAACGGCACCACCGGCCAGGGCATCCTCTGGAAATCCCCCGAAATAAAATACCAGGGCCACAATTCCCCGATTATCTGGAACAATCGCGTTTTTCTGTCCGGAGCTGACGAAAATCGACGCATGGTGTATTGTTTCGACGGTGACACCGGCAAGATAATCTGGCAGGAGCCGGTGCCGCACCTGCCTTCGCCGGATGGAACGGAACTGGAAGAGGCTTATGAGGACACGGGTTACGCCGCTCCGACGATGGCGACTAACGGTCAGGAGGTTTTTGCGTTGTTTGCTACGGGGGATTTGGCGGCGTTTGATTTTGAGGGGCGTAAGCTTTGGGCGAAAAATTTGGGTACACCGGACAGTGTTTACGGTTTTTCAACCTCGCTGATGACCTATAAAGACCGGTTAATTGTGCAGTACGATCAGGGTGAATCCGACGACGAAAAGTCAAAACTTTTTGCTATAGCAGGATTTACAGGCGAAGTGGTTTGGGAGATTACGCGGGGCGTCGCGAATTCGTGGACGTCGCCGATTCTGATTGAGCAGGGCGGTGCTGAGCAGATTATTACCTGTTCGGATCCGTTGGTGGCGGCTTATAATCCTTTGAATGGAAAGGAGATATGGCGAGCGGAGATAATGGGCTCTGATGTAGCGCCGTCGCCGGTATGGGCGAAAGGAATGGTTATTGTCGCACAGCCCTGGGATGAATTGTATGCGATTCGGGCGGATGGTGTGGGCGATGTTACCGAGACGCACATAGCTTGGTCGGCGGATGAGGGGGTGCCGGACATTTGCAGCCCGGTGAGCAACGGCGAGTTGGTTTTTTTGCTAAGTTCCGATGGGACATTGACTTGCTACGAAACTGCCGGCGGGGCCAAACTGTGGGAGCATGATTTTGATGAAGAATGCCTGTCGTCGCCAACTATAGTGGTGGACAAGATTTACGTGTTGTGCCATTCGGGGGTGATGTTTATTGCGGCGGCGGGGCGGGAGTTTGCACTGATCAGTCAGGCGGAGTTGGGGGAGAAAACTACCTGCTCGCCGGCGTTCTGCGAGGGGCGGATTTATATTCGGGGTGAGAAACATTTGTATGGGATCGGTAATAAATAATACCGAAAAACGACCTGCCATTTTGGCAGTTATGCGGTTGTAATGTCGATGTGGAATATCCATTATGTGGCCGAAAATGAGGCGCTAAATAGCAGTTTTGTCCATTAAGATAGGTAAGATGTAACGATTATAACGGGCCAAAAGCGCGACAAAAGTGGG
>JAFGSR010000236.1 GCA_016934515.1 Sedimentisphaerales bacterium | reverse complement strand
GGTGGCAATAAGGCGATAAACTTTAGCCGGGCAATAAACCATTTTTTCCTCTCAATCAACCAACTTTTTCCGAGTTGATCCTTTTTTGTTTTGAATTTTAGTAAACGTTCACAGATATTCCAGCCGCGTGAATAATATCATTTGAAATTTTCGGACTTTTACCCGCCGTGCTGGCGCAGGTCTCGGCAGTTCTTTTCCTTGCTGAATTTCCGTGACGGGCTCTCCGCTTCGTTCCGTGTCAAACTTCGTTATTCGTCATTGATTTGACATTCGGGCTTCGTAATTCGTCATTAACTCAATAATCCATCTAAATCATGAACGCTAACTAATTTTAGATAAGCGTATCCATGACATTAGAGATTATCTTCAAGCCGATGTCGTTCTGCAAGGTTAAAATCGACTCAGGATGGAACTGAACCGAGGCAATGGGCAATTCTTTGTGAGCCATGGCCATGATGACGCCGTCGTCGGTTTTGGCTGTTACACGCAGGCAATCAGGGACGGAATCAGGCTTGATAAACAAGCTGTGATAGCGTCCAGCTGTGAAGGGGCTGGGCACGTTGCGAAAAATACCGTTGTTTTCGTGGTGAATAAGTGAGTCCTTGCCGTGCATCGGCTCACCGAGCACATCCAGTTGCCCGCCAAAATATTCTCCGATACCCTGGTGGCCCAGACAAACACCGAAAACCGCCAGTTTGCGTTTGACCGCCCAGCCCACCAGTTGCGGCACGTTAAAATCTTCGGGGCGTCCGGGGCCGGGCGAGATGAAAACCATATCAGGCTTGATTTCGTCCAGTTTACTTTCGGCAAAGCCGGTCCGCAGGGTGATAACCTCGACGCCGGTCTGGCGGACGTAATTAGCCAGGGTATGGACGAAACTGTCCTGGTTATCGACAAACAAAACACGTTTGCCCGGGCCGGGCTTGGCCAGGGTTTCAGCGAAAGTAGCTTTTTGGTATTCGTTTCGCGTGACCGCCTGCAAAAAGGCCGAAGCTTTGACACGGGTTTCCAGTTCTTCCTCGTCCGGCACCGAATCCCAAAGCAAAGTTGCCCCGGCCCGGACCGAAGCCTGGCCGTCTTGGAGGTGGATAGTGCGAATGGTGATGCCGGTGTTCAACTGTTTGTTAAAGGTGAACAATCCCACGCAGCCGCCGTACCACCGCCGCGGACTGTTCTCCAGGTTTTCGATAGTCTGCATAGCGGTAGGCTTGGGAGAACCCGTCAGGGTGCAGGCCCACATGTGCGACAGAAAAGCGTCAAACATATCGCAGTCGTCGCGCAGCTTGCCCTTGACATGATCGACGGTGTGAAACAGCTTGGAATAACTTTCCACCAGCCTCCGACCGACAAGCTGCACGGAACCGGGAACACAAACCCGGGATTTGTCGTTGCGGTCCACATCGGTACACATGGTCAGTTCCGACTCGTCTTTTTTGGAAGTCAACAAGGTGCGAATCTGTTCGGCGTCTTCCATCGGCGAGCCGCCGCGACGAACGGTGCCGGAAATCGGACAGGTTTCCACCTCGGAGCCTTCAACGCGAACAAACATTTCCGGGGAAGCACCAATCAACTGTTCATCGCCGAGATTAATCAGAAAATCATAAGGGCTGGGATTATTTTTTCGCAGCCGGGCGAAGATTTCCGAAGGCCAATAGCCACATTTCACGTTGAAGACCTGGCTGAGCACCACCTCAAAATAATCGCCCATTCGACAGCCCTGGCGAATCTTCTTCACCTTCTCCGCATATTCACCCTTTTCGTGATCGCACTGGATATCGGTCGTGGTAATATGCCGTTTGAGTTCATGACGGGCGCCTTTCACAGCCAAACCCTCGGTGGTGGCTCCGTTGGCTGACTCGAATTCGTACGCCAGCCGGAACCCGATACGCTGCTGATGATCGATAGCACCAATCCTATCGGCCAGAAACAAGTGGCAGTCCGCCCCGGCGTCCTTACGCTGGTGTTTGAATTTAATCGGCTCAAACTGAAAAACCAGATCGTAACCAAAAGCTCCGAACATGGTAAGATATTCATCCTCGCACGCCAGCAAATCGCACAGGCTGCGCAGTACCGAGAAAATGCTCGGCTGTTTACTACGCTGCTCCTCGGTAAAATCACCCGCCATGCACTTGACGACACCGTTGATCTCATCTTCGCTGACATCATAACTTTCGACGTGCTCGTTTTCGGTTACCGCCGGGGCCAGCATCGCCAAAATTACCCGCCCACGCTGGTTGAGCGCCCGCAAAGTGAACTCCCGGGCTCGGCTGATCATTTCCACCGGCGGATCGATAAAACCAATATCCCAACGCGAATATCGACCGGGGTATTCATAATCGCTGGCCAGTATCGCACCTTTGGCCCGGTCGATGTTTTTATAAACATCAGCCAACGCCTGTGAAATTTCCACCTGTTCTTTGCTGCGGATAACTTTAATTCCGCCTTTGGTTATGAAACTTGTTTTAGCCATGTTTATCCTCGTTTTTCGTTTTTTTCTTATCGTTTACTTTCGCACTTACAGATACAAAAAAACCGCGACCTGAATTTTGCTCAAGGCCGCGGTTGGGATTTCCATATATAATAGAATGGACGCTAATCGCCGGGCCTAAAGCAGGGCCAATAGCACCACCAAAAGTTAAAGTAAAATTTCGACGTCTGTTTTAACATATTAAATTCCTCGATACTTTATTAAAACACATTTTGGCCAGACAGGTCAAGAGCATTTTTTAACTTTTTTTCAGCCGATAAAACCTTGCCGAATAAGGCTTAAAGCCCAGTTTTTCCCCCAAAGCCCGCCCCTTGGGATTGGTTTCCAGCGCACTCAGGCCGATTTTTGAGGCCATCCGGTAACTTTCTTCTGATTACCAACCAGAAAACTTTTCCCCCTTTTACCCTTACCCCCTTGCCGCTCCCAACTACGACGATTTCTTAACGGATACCTCAAAATACCGACAGAGTATTTCGTGTAATTCATCGTTTTTGATCGGCTTGGATAAATAACCATTGCAGCCTGCTGCCAGACATTTCTCCGCATCGCCTTTCATGGCATTGGCGGTTATTGCTATAATCGGAACATTTATATTATTTTCCCGTAACCAACGCGTGCTTTCATAACCGTTCATGACCGGCATCTGGATATCCATCAAAATCAAATCAAACGATTCACTGATTGCCTTATCCAATGCCAGTTTACCATCTTTCACTATCGTACATTCCAGGCCCGCTTTTCGCAGTAATACCTCTATCAGCATCTGATTGGATGGATTGTCCTCCGCCACTAATACTCGACCGTTAAATCCGAGCTTTTTCCGGGATACGGAATCTGCCTCAAAATCAAAATTTACGTTCTCCTTTTTCTCGAATGACGTAGTTTCATCTTCTAGCTGCACAGGAATAAATATCGAAAATACCGATCCCGCCCCCGGCTTACTTTCAAGACTAATCCAACCCCCCAACAACTCCACCAGCTTCCTGGTAATTGACAATCCCAAACCCGTACCGCCGTATTTCCGCGTAGTGCTGCCGTCCGCCTGGGAAAACGCCTCGAATATCTGATTCTGTTTATCCACCGGAATTCCTATACCGGAATCCGCAACGTCAAATCGCACAAATCCAGCTCCCTCCTGCTCCTCAAGCGACACCTTCAAACTGACCTCGCCGGACTTCGTAAACTTGATCGCGTTACTGATCAGATTAATCAAACACTGACGAATCCTCACCGGATCGGTCTTAATGACCACCGGAATCTCTGCCGCCGTGAAAACTTTAAATTCCAGATTCTTCTCTATCGCTGACGGACGCATCATCGAATCAATGTTTTCCAGCAATTCTTTCAGTGAACTTTCAATGATTTCCACGTCAAGCTTGCCCGCTTCAATCTTGGAAAAATCGAGAATATCATTTATGATCCCCAATAAATCCCGGGCACCATTTTGGATAATCGACAGATATTCTTTCTGAACCTCGGTAATGCTCTCACCGGCCATAAGGTCACTAAAGCCCAATATCGCGTTCATCGGCGTTCGTATCTCATGGCTCATATTCGCCAAAAATTCACTCTTGGCCCGATTGGCCATCTCCGCCTGACGTCGCGCAGTTACCAAATCTGTAACGTTGATAACGTTAAGCAATACCCCCTGATAATGGTTGTCACCGTATATCGGCTGCACCCGCAAAATTACTTCCGCATCTCCCAGGTGACGCTGCATCGTAAAAGGCTCGGAATCTAACTGCTCACGGAATTTACTGATTAGCCTCTGTACATGTTCCAGAATTGTTCCCTGGTGAATTTCTTCGATATTCTTGCCGATCAACTTCTCCCGCGGAACATTCGTAAATCGACAAAAATATTCATTGACCTCAATGATACGGCCGTTGGCATCGGCAAAAACCACACCTTCCTCCATACCGGAAATCATCGCCGAAAGCTTCGTCTTTTCTCGATCAGATTCCTTACGCGCCTCATCGGCAGCCTTCATCATATTCAATGCCAATTCCTTGGTGTCATGTAACCGGTTCTCCGCCTCCTTACGCTCGGAAATATCTACAAATGTTTCCAACAACACTTCTTCATCACCTATGTTCATGGGCAATACTGTTTTTAAAATGGGAATTTTCCTGCCATCACAACCCAGAACTATCTTTTCAGAATTATCAACCTCCTGACCCAAATCCAGAATCGGACATTGCCCTTTTTGCGCCGGACAGATATTCTCGTGACATATCTTACCCACTACATCTTCCTGCGTTTTGCACATTATCCTCAATGCCGCAGCATTTACAGCGCGAACCTTTTTGTCCTTGCCGACAATCATCACCCCAAAAGGCATACCTTCCAGAATGTTCGTTGTGGTCTGCAATGCTTTTTTCATCACTTCTTCCGCCTGCTTACGCTCAGTAATGTCCAGGATCATAGCAACGAATGCAGGTTTTGATTCGAAGGATGATAATTGCAGATGTACATCAACAGGATAACGTGTACCGTTTTTACGTTGATGAACCGTCTCAAAATGAAGGATCCGGCTCTCGCCTGTACGCAGGGGCTCTACTATTTCAGCAAAGCCGTCTGCGGTTATTTCTGGTTTTATATCCACCGGCGTTAATTCGCAACATTCCTCGATACTATAACCAAGATTATTTCTCGCTCCTTCATTTACGTTTACAAACTTCAAAGTCTCCGCATCAAATATATATATTTCATTCAAAGATGTCTCCAGAATATTCGCCAGACCGGATATCCTTTCTTCGGTCCGCAAACGCTCGGAAATGTCGCGTACTACCGCCTGGATAATCTTTCTGCCACCCAGCTCCATAGCATTGAGCAACACTTCCGCGGGGAAATCTTCGTTATTGTTCATCCTCCTGTGCATCCATTCAAAATAATTACTGCGCTTCTGCATCGCCGTGTTTATCCGCTCATTGGCCAGTGTCATAGAGTCCGTACCACAGGGTTGTATGGGCGGTGACAAATCCGCCGGATGATAGGTACAAAACTCGGCTTTATCCTTGCAGCCAAAAATTCGCACCGTCGCTTCATTACAATCAAAAAATCCATTCTCGTCCAGCAACATTACTGCGTCGCTCGATGACTCGTAGAGCGTTCTAAACTTGATTTCAGAATTCTTGAGTTTCTCCTCCGCCTGCTTGCGTTTGGTGATATCTTTAACAAATCCCAGCATTCGTCTTATTTCGCCCTGAGCATCGGTTATGAAATGCCCACAATCCTCTACATAGATATATTCCCCTCCTTTTCTTTGCACCCTGAATTCCAACTGAACCGCCTGCTTCGTGGCTATGAGATTCTCAATGGCTTCCTTAAAATAGGTTTGATCCTCCGGATGAATCAGCTCTATCCATCTGCTCAGCCCGCCCTCCATCTCCTTCATTGTGTAGCCGAGTATCTTTTCTACATCGCCGCCATATGTAACATCATCAGTCGCCGAATCCCAGTCATACAAAAGATGGCCACTGGACAAAATCGCCGCCTCATAACGACTCTTCCATTCCTGGATCTGCTGCACCAGCTTACGAAACACCAGATATATTCCGCACGCAAATATACCCAGCCCACCGATCAAAATTAGCGACTCTTCTACAATCGCCTTATTGATCGCCGCCTCATGCTCACCCAGTGGAATCGCTATCGTATCCAGTGCAATCACTTCACCGATAGGACGGTGAAAACCCGCCTCATCTCCGTAACGCTCCAGCAAACTCGCCGGCGCATCCCCCGGCTCACCATGACATCGCAAACAGCTTTCTTCCATTCGCCGTGCACTGAAATGCCCCAGGTATTTCTCCTGCCCCATCTGAATTTCACCCGTCCACCGCTGGGTCTGAGGATTCTCATTAAAATGTTTAATAATTGACAGTTCCGCCGGATTCGCCTGGTTCGCCGGATTACGCGGATCGCCCGAAGAGAACTTGATAACACAATCTGAAAACTTCTCCCGTACTTTATCAAAAATACTCCGCGCCACAAATGAAGTGGACATCGTCTCCGGATAAAATTCACCCTTCTCAATATGATCTTCCGAAAACGGCCGCACCTGTTCGCCAACATAACTGCGAATCGCCAGATCAAACTCCAATGCCATCTCCGCCTGGTGGTGCAATTGATGATTCAGATTCTCATGACTCGTTGACCACGTCCGATATATTACAAAACCGGATAAAATCAGCATGAACAATCCCACGAACAACAAAAATTTTACGGTAATGTCTTTTTGTGTTACCAATTTAATTCACCCTGCTTTTCTCGTTTAAGGTATTAAAAGACCCTGACAAAATGCATTAAAAATAGCGATAATGGGCCTTTTGCCCTGTCGATCACCCATTTTATTAGAACGAATAAATACCTCACGCCTTCAGCACGCCAGATATTCCTCCTTGTACAGATAAACGCTTATTATTCATCGGCTTAAATCAGATACTTTTTCTGCTTATCCTCCCAAACATGCCCTTTCCGCACTGATATCCCCGCTTATCCCCCGGCAACCCCAAAAACCTTCCGATAACCTTCCCTTCTACCGACAAAAATCCCCGATCCCTACCGTTAAACTATGTTTCCCTCAGCCTCACCGAGCATAATTCCACCCTGATTTTGTACCTCCCCGGCTAGACAGACCACGCCTCCTAACACTGTCATAGCCCCCCCGTAGGCTCGACGAATAGTATCGCTCTACGCATTTTCTTGTGCCGTTTTTACCCTGGATTTACTTCCCGTAAAACCAGTCAACGCCGATGCGGGCCACGTGCAGGCCGTCACGGGCGTGGTAACTCACCACCGCCAGGTCCGGATGGATGAAATCAATACTCTGATACCCGAAGTCATCCTCCGGATCATCTGCCAGGTTGCGGAAATGGGAAAACGTTTTGCCCTCGTCACGCGAGATGGCTGAGGTCAATGTGCAGCGAAAGGACACCTTCTGGCCGTTAATGGTGGGGGTCGATTTCCCGCTAATCCAGATGAATAATAGATCACCTGTAACGGGTATTCGCTTTACGGTAGGCAGACCGGCATAGGGCATCTTCAACTGGGTCATAACCTGACCCTTCGACCAACTCTGACAGCCATCGCTGGAGTAGGCGCAAACCGGGTTTCCGCTGTAAGTTCGAGCGAACATCATCACCCGTTTGTCCTTGAGCTCAACAGCGTGGCATTCCTGTACTTCGATCGGCATCATGTCCACAACATTTTTACTCACCTGCCAGCTATAGCCGTTATCGTCAGAATAGAAAGCCGTCCCAACATAGCCATTGTGATCCTTACTGCTGGGCCAGTGGGCCTTATACTCCGCCGGTGCCACAATACGACCGGTGGACAGTTGAAGCAATCTGTCATTGTGCACTAATACGTAGCCCGGGTGCGGCGTCATAACATGTTGTGCACTCCAACTTTCTCCTTCATCAGACGAACGTCGGTAGTAATTGTGTCCGTAATACGGCGTGGTCGGATGCGTGTGATAGATGTAGGACAAAAGAATTTGTTCGTTTGCTAAGCGGAGAAAACTGGGATGACAATAGATTCCCTTTTCCGGCGGAGTAGGTTTGGCTATCAGCACAGAAGACGCCCCCCAACTTCTACCTTCATCTTTGGACTTGACCGCCATAATCGAGCCGTCCTGGGTATAACTCATCAGCAGTGTGCCGTCCTTGAGTTGGATAATGTCGCCCGGCATACCTCGATGCCCATGCACTCCTATCGCGGCCGGTACCGCCAGCACCTCTTCAAACAATGGGGTTGATGAACTCGCATCAGGATGCATCGCTGCCTTAAAGCCACTCAGCTTAAACGGGTAAGCGTATTTACCCGGCCTGTTTTGCTCAGCTAAATCCGGAACCTCAATCGTAATTCGCCCCTGCTCAACGCTATAGTTCAGCGGCTTGGCATAGCCCAGCAGAGTTACTTCACCACCTGTGTCCCCAGAAACATCAACACTTTCCAAGGTTAACTCTTTACCGCTTGGCCAACCCAGCACAATGGCGTAAAGCGTCCTGCTGTCCTTGCTTCTGGTATAGCGAATATCCCGTTCCGTATAATCCACCCGCCCCACAAAGTGCCCGCCCTTTGGCATCTGCGTCGGACCCTCACCATAAACCTTCCACGGGCGCGTAGCGTAAATCGCCTCACCGTTAATCTCAAGCCATTCGCCCATCTCCTCCAGCACGGCCCGCTGATTATCCGGAATCGTCCCGTCCGCCTTCGGAGAAATATTCAAAAGCAGTTGCCCGTTTTTGCTCACAATATCCACCAGCGTATGCACCACCGTCCGAGGCTGCTTAATTTTGAGATCCTCCGTATAGCACCAACTGCCCCAACTCAGTGTATCATCCGTCAACCACGTATAATCCGTCTTTTTGTCCGCTCGACCTTTTTCAAAGTCCTCCACTGCAACCGAGCGCGGCATGTCCTGCTTAGTGGTTACTACCACATCCCTGCCCCACTCACTTGCCCGGTTGAAGTAGTAAGCCAGAAATTCCATTTGAACCTTCTCGGGAATTTCATTCAGCCACGCATCAAACCAGATTAAATCCGGCTGATAGTTATCGATCACTTCAAGCAGTTTACCTTTCCACATCGACAAAAACTTTTCCCGCGGCATATAACCATACAGAAACGTCCGATCCGGATCCTCCAGCAACTCGGGATAATTGGCCTTGGCAAACGCATAGTGCCCCTCCCAGCGACCCGGTTCAATCTCCCACAAATTATTGCGGGCGTGATGAAAAGTCGCAACAAACTTCATCCCATTCTTGCGGATCGCCTTTTCCAGTTCGCCAGTCAAATCACGTTTAGGCCCTTTCTCCGCTGCATCCCAGGATGTCCATTTACTATCCCACATCGAAAATCCGTCATGATGCTCAGCTACCGGACCGGCAAACCGCGCCCCGGCCCGCTTAAACAACTTCGCCCATTCCTCCGCATCAAACTTCTCCGCCTTGAACATCGGCACAAATTTATCATAACCAAATTCTGCCGGAGAACCATATTTCTCCACGTGATGCTGATGATCGCGGTGTTTCTTATCGTGCATGTTCCGAGGATACCATTCACTATCATACGCCGGCACCGAATACACGCCCCAGTGAAAATATATCCCGAACTTGGCATCTCGAAACCACTCCCCCGCTTCATTGTGCCTAGCTAGTGATTCCCAGTTTGCTTCGTAGGGTTCCGCAGCTTTTGCTCCGCCGCTGCTTAGGAAAACCGCCAAAATAATCCCCAACACCAAATACCCCCTTACCGTATCTTGCCTGCTCATCACGTTCTCCTTCACAGTTTAAAATCTCCGGCTTCCCGGCTACCCCATTCAAACCATAATTTCGCCCAAGACACCCTCAATTATATGTCTTTCTACCCTAACATAACATGCTTGATTATATGGATAACATAAACTATCTTAAGATACACTGGAACCAAAAATTATTAAAAATACGTCCCCATAGTCTTCGCAGTTTTCGTAAAAGAAAAAAACAAAACCCGACTAATCAAGGAAACCATCATGAACCAAAACACAATTACAATTCTGTTAGCCCTGATTCTGACCACCACAACTCT
>JAFGSR010000235.1 GCA_016934515.1 Sedimentisphaerales bacterium | reverse complement strand
TTTTGTGATTTTTGTGTTTTTTGTGGCTGTCTTAAAATCCGCGTTTATCTGCGTGCATCGGCGGTTTCATCTTGTTTGCGGCTAGACCGCCCTAAGCACTTCGTGGTGAAATATCATAAATTAAAATCATGACAATCCTGTCATCCTGTCTAAATATTTTGTGCTTTTTGTGAACTTTTGTGTTTTTTGTGGCAAAAATCCACCGCCAAAAACTTCTCCGCCATCACCGCCAAAAGCTCTCCCTGCTTGGGCTTCTGCTCCCGTTCTTCACCCCCAACCTCCTGCCGAACCACCCGCAACGCCTTCTCCACCGTCTCCCGCTGCTCCCCATCGACAAAAAAAGTCATCGCTTGCGGCATCTGCCCCACAAAACCAGGCTCCGCCAACTGCACCGGCCGAGCAACCGCCAACAGCTTCTCCAACTGACGCTGCTTCTCCGGCAACTGCTTCAACAAACTCTCCCGGTTAAACTTCATTGAAAGCTGCTTCAGCAACTCTCCCCGCCTCGCCGGATCATCCTCACCACTCAGCCGATTCAGCGTCGCCAGCAACATCAACGCCTCCGCATCCGAAACCCGCCACACCAGACAATCCGCACTCTCGTACCCCAGCTTCTCCAACGCCGCCTTGCGATGGTGCCCGTTCAGCAACTGATAATAACCTTCCCGCCGCGGACACTCCCGCACCACCAACGGCTCATAGCACCCGCTCCGCTCCAGATGACCCACCAACTTACCAAACCGCTCCGCACTCATCCGATTCGAATTCAACGGATGAGCCAACAACTTCTTCAACGCAATCCTCGTAATCTCCATCTTTTTCTCCATCAACCATTCACAAATATTTCAACAAAACGAATAAAATAATTTGAAATTTTCAGATTATTGTACCATTTGTGGTAATTAATAATCCGTGTTCTCCGTAAAACTTGTCTCGCCGCAGCACTATGCGAAGGCGGATCCGTGGTTAATTTTCTTAAAAAATCAGTAATACTATTCTTCAACTTCTCGTTTTTTATGCACGATTTTTATTTTACATCATCATAATATGTTAATAATTAACGTCTTATGATTTTTTGACCTCTTCATGAACTTCAGGAGCTTCATGGTTAAATTAAAATCCTGAGCATCCTGTCAAAATTTCTTAGCGTCTTAGCGTGAAATATCTTGGTTGCGGCTTGGCCGCCCTAAGCAAATCAGTGTCTAATCTTTTTCTTCTCTTCGTGTTCTTCGCGAACTTCATGGTTAAAATTCTTAAAATTAAATCATGACAATCCTGTTATCCTGTCTAAAAATTAAATTTCTCTGTGATCTCTGTGCCCTCCATAGCTATCTAAAAAAACCAAACCTCGGCCGCCTCCATAAATAATAAACCGGATTCAAATAAACATGACTGCTCACCACTTCCAACAGCTCCTCCACCGCCATCGCCTGCCCTCGCCGCCGCATCGTCACAAATCCCTGTGCAAATCGCAGCATCTCCGCCTCAATAAACCTCCGCTCCCTCTCCCCCAGCCCGCCGATTCTCTCCCGCAACTTCTCCGGCCCGCAAATCACTCCCTTATCAAATCCCAATTCCTCGAACGCCCCAATCAACCTCTCCGCCGGCGCCGAACGAGGCCCTTCGTAACGCGTCATCCCCGCCTTCTCAAAAAAAGGATTCACCCTCCCCATCGCCGCTAGCGCCTCCACCATCTCCGTCCCCACCCGACCCAGCGTCTCCGCCACCAACCGCTGTGCCAGTCCAATCCCCCGAAACTGCGGATGAATCACCACCCTGCTGATCCAACGCATCTCCCGATTCAACAATTGCAACGCTGCCGAACGACTGCCCAACTCCTTGTACCGATTCCCCGTCGCCGCATTCCGCAAACTCACCCCCGCCAAAGGCATCGCGTAAACAATCACCCCCACCACCTGCTTAGCTTCCACTCCTAACCTCCGCCAGCGCTCTTGCCCACCTCCGCCATCAGCAAACTCCATCGCAAAAATCCGATCTATCGCACCAGGCCGCTCCGTGCGATAATGATACTTCGCCAACAACCGCCAAGCCGAAATGTCCGACTCCACCACCCGAACCTGACCCAGCAACGAACACCGCCCTCTAACCTCCATCATTCCCATCCTTCATCCCTTCCCATCTTCCCCACCACTCCACCAAAATCTGTCATCCGAATGCAAAAGCTGTCATTGCGAGGAGTCTGCGTAGCAGACGACGCGGCAATCTCAATCGAACTTCACTTCAAACCGCTCGTAACTGCTTTGAATTTCGTACTTCGTCATTCGTCATTGACTCGTCATTCTGGTTTCGTCATTCGTCATTTTAATCCGAACCTGTCATACCCAGCTTGACTGGGTATCCAGCAATAAATCAGCATCGCGCAGCGACACCTTAATTTTGATATTTAATTTTTGATTTTTAATCTTGCTCCACCATTCTCCGCGGATAAAGAATATCACACCCGCTCCCCAGATGCTTAATCACCACCACATCCGGACACAAATCCTCCAGCAGATCATCCTGAGACGCCACCACCACAAAAACCGTCCCGAACTCATCCGCAAACCGCCGAACATTGTGCGCCACCACCGCTGCCGTCACCCTGTCCAGCGTCGCGCAAAACTCATCTATACAAATCACCCGCGGCCGCTGCGCCATCGCCAGCGCCAACCGAAACCGATACCGCTGCCCGTCACTCAACTCCGCTTCGCTGCGTAACAACGCAAACGCATCGCTCAGTCCCGCCAGCGACAACCACTTCAACGCATCCGACAAATCACCTTCAAAACAATCCACCAACGGCTTCTCCCCCGGCAGCTCCTGTTCCGCAATGTCCACCGCACCCGCCAACTTCTCCCGCAACTGCCTCAACAACAGCGACTTGCCCGACCCACTGGCACCCGTAATATAAACCACCTGACCACACTCCACATCAATCTCGTTCGCCTCCAGCACCTTAATCTTCCGCCGGCTGTCCGCCCCCAACCCGAACATCCCCGCCACCTCCAACACATTCGCCGTCTCTTGCACCTGACTGTCAAACACCACTTCATCAATCACATAACTTCCCATCGCGTCTTCTCCTTTTCCTGATTATTCATCACTTTGAAAATTGTAGGGTGGGGCTTGCCCCACCGATTCATCTTTCCAATTTCATAACAACACCACCGCTCCAACTTGTCATGCCCGACTTGATCGGGCATCCAGTCTTAATTTCTTCGTTACCTTTTGTTCGAAAATTCTTCTCTGCGCCTTTGCGTCTTTGCGTGAAATATCTTAAATAAAATCATGACAATCCTGTCATCCTGTCTAAAATTCTTAACTTTCATCCTCTTCAGACTTTAAAAAATCTTCCATCTCCTCAACAATC
This sequence comes from Sedimentisphaerales bacterium, assembly GCA_016934515.1. Classification (GTDB taxonomy): domain Bacteria; phylum Planctomycetota; class Phycisphaerae; order Sedimentisphaerales; family SM23-30; genus JAFGSR01. The sequence continues at coordinate 6,524 of JAFGSR010000235.1, read as the reverse complement.
CGCCTTACCCGCCGCCGACCAATCCCCCGCTTCTCACTTATCCGCCTCACTCCCATCCCCAACAAAAACCGATCATACGCCACCGCCATCTGCTCCTGACCAAACTGCTTTTTACACCGGTAAATTGTGATAAATTCCTCTCCCAGCAGCCGTTCTATCATCCGATTGATCCGCCGGTACACCGTCCCCCGCGACATCCCGCTCAACTGGGCCAGCTTGCTCGCCTTAACCTGGTGATTCATGTACAAATCCAGCAGCAACCGGTCCTCCTGCTCCAGTAAGTCCATTCTTAACAACAACTTATCAACCTGATTCCGCTTAAGCGAACTCTTGCCCACCCCGTCTGCTAAATATTCAACCTTTTCTCCCATTCCATAACTCCTTAAATCAGCAGAACTTGCTAACAACAACTACCAAACAATAGCCTCCAAAAGCCGACGAAAACCAACAAAAACCGCCGAAAACCACCCAATAATAATCAGCGTCTGTTAAGTGAACAACTAACACTTACTCAATTATAACCCATGTTTCGCAAATAGCAAACAAAAATTTTAGTTTTTTACAAAATATTTCCGATATGTTGGTTGCATACACAACATTTTAATGTATAATTTCTACATAAACGGATTTTGTTACTGAACTTACAAATGCAGTTTTAATGTTAGTTCGATACTGCAAGACGGGATTTTTTAGCCCCTCGGCCAGTCCGAGGGATTAGTGTTCCGTAGCCCGCTGACCATTGGATTAAGGAGAATCATTCCATGGCTTTAGGAAAAATAATTCGCAAAAGACGCGAGCAGATGAACCTCACCCTCGACGAAGTCAGCCACCGCACCGGCTACAGCAAACCTTACCTCTCCACCATCGAAACCGGTAAAGTGAGAAATCCCCCTGGCGACGAATTGCTCCGCAAGCTGGAAAATCTCCTGGAATTTGAATCCGGCTTGCTCGTCCACATCGCCCACATGGAGAAACTCCCCGCCGACATCCGCCAGGCCTTCGAAAAAAGCCAGGCCGAAAACGAGCAATGGCGTGCCCTCATAAATCAGGTCGTCAACGAAGGCGGCGACATCGATCAGCTCACCGCCCGTATCAACGAACTAAAAATAAAATCCCGGGAAAATACCGAAAAGGTTACCACCGCCGGTAAAATGGTACCCGTCATCAACAACCTCTCCGCCGGCTATCCCGTTGACTTCGACGACAAAGGCTACCCGCCCGGCGGCGCCGACGATTACGTCCGCTGCCCCGATCTGCACGATCCCAACGCTTTTGCCGTTCGCGTCGTCGGCGATTCCATGGAACCCAAATACCACCAGGGCGACATCATCATTTTCTCCCCCGTCAGTGAAGTCCGCAGCGGCGACGATTGCTTCGTCCGCATGACCGACCCCCACGAAACCACCTTCAAACAGGTCTTTTTCGAAGATGGCGGCAACATTCGACTACAACCCCGAAATTACAATTACGCCCCCGTCATCCTCCCCCGAGAAAAAATCAACGGACTCTGGCGCGCCGTCATCCGCTACGAACAATTACTCAGCTAATCACTAATACCGGAGTTCAAACATGCACGATGAATCGATTCATGCCGTAACCGGCGCTTTCGGATACACCGGCAAATACATCACCCATCGACTACTCGCCGCCGGACAAAAAGTCATCACCCTGACCAACTCCGTCAACCGTGAAAATCCTTTCGGCGACCGGATCACCGCTTACCCGTTCAATTTCGATCACCCCCAAAAACTCATCGAATCCCTCCGCGGCGTCTCCGTGCTATACAACACCTACTGGATTCGCTTCAATCATAAGCAGTTCACCCAAACCGACGCCGTCCGCAACACCTTAACCCTCTTCGACGCTGCCGCCAAAGCCGGAGTTCGCCGCATCGTACACATCAGCATCGCCAATCCCGCCGAAGATTCCCCGCTCGAATACTACCGCAACAAAGCCCTCCTCGAAAAAGCCCTTCAGCAATCCCGCACCTCCTGGGCCATCCTGCGACCCACCGTGCTGTTCGGCAAGGAAGACATACTCATCAACAACATCGCCTGGACCCTGCGCCATTTCCCCCTGGTGCCCATCTTTGGTTTCGGCAACTATCACATTCAACCGGTTTACGTGGACGATCTGGCTGAGTTAGCCGTCGAACAAGCCCATTCCAACCAAAACAACATCATCAACGCCGTCGGCCCCGAAACCTTCAAATACAAAAACCTCCTCCGCCTGATCGGCAAAGCCATCGGCAAAAAACGAATCCTCATCCCCGTCCCGCCGCCGCTGGGTTATCTAGGCAGCCGACTCACCGGCCTGCTCGTCAATGACATCATCGTTACCCGCGCCGAAATCACCGGCCTGATGAACAACCTGCTCTGCGTTGACACTCCACCCCCCTGCAAAACCCGCTTAACCGATTGGATCAAAGACCACGCCCACACCCTCGGCAAAAAATACGCCGGCGAACTCTCCCGACGAAAAAACCGCCAAAAAGCCTACCAGAATCTCTAATCCATACCATCGAAATATTACGCCTTGGAATTTCAGCCCATCTGATATATAATTGATATAGCAATCAATTTGATATGCTTATGGCAGTCTGCAACTGATGTTCTTTCGCTAAAACAATAAACACGAGCACCACAGAAGCAGTCATGAAAAAATATCTTCTTCTATCCGCTGTCCTTGCCTTCTTTGCCGGGCCCCTCCGGGCAGATAATTTATTCAAGCCGGACCAACCCAACATCATATCGTTTCCCCCAACACAAGCTCGCTTTGTTCGATTAGTAATCCCTGTCAGCCAGAACAGTCAGCCTTGTATCGATGAACTGGAAATTTACAGCCCGAATGATGAGAAAAATCTCGCCCTGGCTACTAATGGCGCCCAAGCCTCAGCTTCATCCTGCCTGCCCGGTTATGCCATTCACCAGATTGCCCATCTTAACGACGGCAAATACGGCAACAGCTATAGTTGGATTGCCGCCGGAACTAGAAATGAATGGGCACAGATAGAACTTTCCGAAACTGTACCTGTTGACCGGGTGGTTTTTTCCCGTGACCGGGATGGACATTTCTTTGACCGGATGCCGGTCCGAATCGAAATCCAGGTTTCCCTGGATGGTTCCAACTGGCAACAGGTTGCTCAACGCAGCGCCTATCCCATTCCACCGGAAGAACCGTACGGCACGGTTGACCTGCTGCGCTATGCCTTCGAATGCGAAGATCTCACCTGGAAACATTTCGACCCCTCTGACTCCACCAGCCGGGTACTGCGGCAATTTGAAGATATGATCGTTCGGTTTTCCGCAAAAGGTATGGATGTTTCAAAAGAACACCGGGAGTTGATTGAGTTCCGCAAACAACTACACACCTTAAAGGACTTGTCTGAAACGTCAGAGGCCCGCCAAAAATTGTTCTTCCAGGCACGCCTGGCCAAACGCCGGCTGTTCCTGAGGGCACCGGAACTCAAAGCCTTGCAGAAAATCTTATTCGTTAAACGTCATCCCTTCAATCCGTCCCACAATTACAGCGTCATTTTCGATGCCACCGGTGGAGTCGGGGGGGGAATCTGTGTACTGCAAATTCCCCGACTCAATGGATTCCTCGAACCGGGCAAAGCCGAAGTGAAAACGCTGTTTGATTCCAAAAAAGGAATCGCCCGCAATCCCGCCATCACCTTCGATGCTCAGACGATTTATTTCGGCTACCGCACCTCCAAAGACGACTATTATCATCTGTATGCCATGAACCGCGACGGCGGCAATCTTATGCAACTGACCGACGGACCCTTTCATGATTACTTTCCCTGCCTCTTACCCGACGGCGGTTTGGCATTTATCAGTACACGCTGTAAAGCAAAATTCCTCTGCTGGCGTCCCCAGGCCTTTGTGCTCTTTCGGATGAATACCGACGGCAGCAATATCCGCCCCCTTTCTTACGCCAATCTCAGCGAGTGGACGCCTTCGATAATGAGAGATGGCCGTATCATCTGGATGCGCTCGGAGTACCTTGATAAAGGCGCTAACTTCGGCCACACCCTCTGGGCTATTCGTCCCGATGGAACACACCCGGAATTAATCTTCGGCAATAACACCACGAATTGTTACGCCAACGGCCATGACATACCCGATTCAACCGAAATACTCTGCACGCTGGTTTCACATGGCGGCGATCTCAACGGCCCGATTGCCTTGCTGGATGTTGAAAAAGGACGATCCAATCCCCAGGCCATCTCTAACATCACCCCAGATGTCAAGCCTCATTATGATATGGATTGGGCCAGGCAGCAGTGTTTCCGTGACCCCGTCCCCGTCAGCCGCGATTATTTCCTCTGCAGTCACGCTCCGTACGATAAGTTCGGCTTGTATGTCATCGACCGCTGGGGTAATCGAGAACTGCTTTATCTGGACCTGAACATTGGCAGTATGTCCCCTGTGCTGTTGCGTCGAACCTCGGTCCCGCCGGTGTTAGATCAGCATGTCGTGCCGGAAGGAGAAAGTCCGGAACAGGGACAGTTTTTTGTAAGAGACGTTTACCTGGGCCTGGAACCTTATGTCAAGCGGCCCAGTGCAAAATACCTGCGGATTTGCCAGGAAATGCGTGCCGATTTAATCCAGTTGCCTAACGGCGAATACCAGAAGGATCACGAGCCCTTCTCTGATTGGTATGCCACGCCGGTTCATAAAGTCAACGGGCCCTACGGCTGGCCCAGCTATGTCGCCAAAGGTGACCTGGGTATCGTACCCATCGAAAAAGACGGCTCAGCTAACTTCTATGCCCCGGCCGGTAAAGTATTATATTTTCAGGTTCTGGACGAAAACTTCAATGAACTCCAGCGTATGCGCAGCGTCGTCCAGTTACAGCCCGGCGAGATTCGCGGTTGTATCGGCTGCCACGAAGATCGAATGTCCGCACCTCCATCGAACTATCCCTTACCCCTGGCGATGCGACGGGAACCTGACATGCCCAAGCCGCCTTCCTGGGGAGCAGGTGCCTTCTCTTATGAAAAAGTCGTCCAGCCGGTATGGGATAACAAATGTGTATCTTGCCACAATGCCCAGGATGAGCAACATATAAACCTCACCGGCACGCTCGATGTCGATAAAGTTCCCGCTTCCTATCGTACCGTAATAGAAAAAGGCTGGGTAAACTATTTTGATTTTTCCTATGGTAAAAAGCATTCATTGGCCCCGCCGCTGAGCTTTGGAACACTCAAGAGCAAACTGTGGCAAATCCTGGATACCGGACATTATGACGTCCAGCTTACCAATGACGAAATCCATCGTATAAAATGCTGGACCGACCTGAACTGCCCCTTGTGGCCGGATTACATCTTCCGCCTCGAACGAAAAAATTTACAAGCATCAAACCGTCCTGATTGATGTTTTATCCGATCAACCTGCAGGGAAATCAACTGTGGCCAACAATAAAAATTCAGCAATTTTTTTAGATAGAGACGGCACGATAATAGAGGATAACGGCTATCTGCAAAACCCCTCCGAGGTAATCTTTTTCCCGGAGACTTTTGCAGCATTAAAAAAACTCCAAAACCATTTTCTTCTTTTCGTAGTTACCAATCAAGCAGGAGTTGCCCTGGGTAAAATAAGCCTTGAAAATGTTAATCAAATTAATACCGCGATGATTAACGCATTAGCTGAAGCTGAAATTAACATTAACGATATATTTGTCTGCCCCCACGAACATTCCGACAACTGCTCTTGTAGAAAACCCAAGCCCTATTTAATCCAAAAAGCTGCTAAGGATTACAATATAGACCTGAAACGGTCGTTCGTAGTTGGCGACCATCCCTGCGATGTCCAACTGGCAAATAATGTTGGTGCTCGCGGGATTTATGTCCTGACCGGCCACGGCAGCAAACACGTCGCTGAATTGCCGGAAAACACTGAGATAACTTCAGGAATAGCAGAAGCCGCCCAGAAAATTATCTCATACCACCTCAGTCCATAAGAGCCCCTGACGAAATGCGTCACAATTAACGATGACTGGCCTTAGTTAATAAAGAGCAACCACAAAAAGAACTTGAACAGATTCGCACCAGTATTATTCGAGAACGTCCTCTTGGAGGTCAGGGATGGATAGAAAAAAAGCCAAAAAATTCGGGTTAGAACAAACAACAAGACCAAAAGGGCAGCCTCGAAAGACAGGGAAGAAAAAGGGGTCAGGCTACTTTTTAGATTGCTTCTATAGGCTCTATACGTTAAGATTACAGCAACCTGGGGAGTAATTCGGGGAGTAATTCGGGACAGTCACCAGGAGTAATTCGGGACAGTCACCAGATTATTAACGGTTACTGAGAATATATAATTATATCCATATTTCCTTTTATGCTCTACGCATCCCGGTTTTTCGCGACGCAGAACATACGAAAAAAAGCTTCTCCGCCCTTCGTCAGAATCCGCTCCTGGTAAAAATAATTTTTGGTTCTTATCGCAAAAAGTTGGTTAAAAAAGAAATTTTTTAGACAGGATAACATGATTGACTTGATATAAAATCCTGTTAATCAA
>JAFGSR010000234.1 GCA_016934515.1 Sedimentisphaerales bacterium | reverse complement strand
GACTGTACCGCCGCCGTCCCGGCGGCAATTGTCCAACTAGCCGGCGAGACGCCGGCGATACAAATACAAATTCCTATACCTTTAAATTTTAATCGCCAACTAAAATCCAACCTAAATCTTTTGCCGGGAAGGATTAACCATTTCACACACCAGCCCGGGCACAATTAAGGCATTCTAGCATAAGAGATTCAAAAATCAAAGCCGGATTTGCGTTGGCAAAAATGTATCGGCGTGAGACTGTCACAGCTTTGATTACCCGGCTGCAGACATAAGGATCAAAACGCCTGCCAATCTGGTCGAGCTGCTCAGCCTGATCCGGCTGACCAAGCTGATTCTGCGACCCCGGCTCAGAGAATTGACCACTTACCCCAAAAACCTGCCGCCGCATAACTTGCGAAAAAACATGGACAATAACATCCAGCCAGAACAACCGCCCCTGCCGATCAGCATCGCTTGTTGAAATCTCCCCTTGTTTTTCCCCAAGAACCTTACCAAATTCCTTGGCCTGGCTCTGAAGCCACTCGGCAAGGACCAGGGCATTGTCATATCCCAGTCTGCACAACTGCTCAAGAAACTCCCTCTTAGCGTCGTAAAGCCCCATCTGAGCCAGTTGCAGTGCATACCCAAACCGCCCATCCGAAAATTCTGCCCAAAAACGACCCTGCCGCTCTTCCACCCCATATTCCAATAACCTCTTATAAATAAATGCTTTAGGCAAACTAACAAACCGAATCTCCTGACAACGACTGCGGATCGTCGGCAAAAAAAGCTCCGGATTGGAGGTCACCAGAATCAAAAAGGTGTTCGCCGGAGGCTCTTCCAGGGTTTTCAGCAGTGCGTTCTGAGCCGCAATATTCATGCTCTCGGCCTGCTCAATAATGAATATTCGCGCCCGCTTGCGGGACGGAAACATCCCTGCCGGCTCAATAACCATTTCGCGGATAACATCAATCGGCAACGCTAACATCTGGCTGGAGCGGGCTTTACGAGTATGCAGCACCGACTGTTTGTCAATCTTATGCAGATCCGGGTGAGTCCCGGCCCGGACCATCAGGCAATCGGCACATTTATCACAACAATCGTCAATCATGACCGAATCACTATCGACAGCATTAGCTGAATCCGCCGAATCCATCGAATCGATCGAGTCGGTCGAGTCGGTCGAGTCGGCTGAATCCGTCGAATCCAACGAGTTGGTCGAATCCGTCGAATTGAATAAACCATCCGAATCACCCTGACCAGAATCTCCCCAAGTCAGCTTTCTACGCCGGGGTTCCGAACAAAGCATCATTTTGGCCCATTGCCCGGCTAACAGCCCCTTACCCACGCCCTCTGGACCATAAAAAATATAGCTGTGCGGCAACCGACTAAGCTGCCTCGCTTTTTGCAGGCGGATAATGGCATGGTCCTGACCAAAACACTCAAGAATTGACATAATCGCCCAATGCCTCAATCACCTGCTTATGAATTTGCTCGATGGACCCCGTTCCGTCAATTACTTCAAAATCGCTACGCCCCTTGGCCAACTCCAGAAAAGCGTCTCTGACCTTACGATGAAAACTTTCAGATTTGGCTTCCATGCGATCCAGCGAATCCCCCAGACGCCGGCGGGAAATTTCCGTCGGCACATCAATTATAATTGTCCGGTCGGGCCAGGTTCGCTGCAATGCCGTCTCTGCCAGCTCCAGAACAAATTCCTTCCCGTCATCCCCTGCCACCGCCTGATAAGCGTATGTGCTCGAAATCCAGCGGTCGCATAGTACACACCATTCCTTTTCCAACGCCGGTTCAATACACTGACTGAATAACTCAGCACGACTGGCCATGTACAAAAGGGTCTCGCAACGCACCGACATCTTCTCGTGGGTCGGATTCAACAATATCTGACGTATCTCTTCACCAATTACCGTGCCCCCCGGATCACGCAACACCAGCGTCTTCACACCCTTTTCCCGTACCGTCCTGGCCAATAGCTCAATCTGGGTGCTCTTGCCGGAACCGTCCGGACCGTCAAGCACAATAAATTTACCTTTTAGTTTCTCCCATGACATATAACCGTCGTTTCTCCTGAAAAAAAAACAATATGCCCCCGCCCGCCGAATAATCACCTGGTTAAGCAACTTAACCGAAAGCAATACTCCTGCTTTCGGATTCGAAGAACAGGACAAAGTCATTTTTTACTTTTAGTGCTTTTACGCTCGGCACGAACCAGCGAATTCTTCATCTGTCGCAATTTTTCAAACGCGGGTTTGGGGCTAAGGTCGGCTTTGTTTAATCCACCGAACTGGAGCATCGCATGGGGAGTGTCGATCAAATCCTCCCAGGTCACTGTTTCAACGTAAGGCTTACTCAAGGCAATGGTGTAGGCCTGATCGAGCCAATCGGCCTGTATCTGTTCGTTCCATTGACCGTGCCAGTACCCGGCTTCCCCGATCTGACTGGTGTCATCTCGTGTATCGGCCTTGCTGGGCACCTGGACACTCGCCAAATGCACCGGTTTGCCAAAAACGGCAAACCTGTCCAGCAAACTCGACAGCTCCAGCATATCCCGGGCATGCATTCCCCCACCACCGCGACCAAAACGTATTTTAATTCCATATCCGTCAAACGGCACACCGCTCTGGCTAACCATATCCGCGTATATCATCGGCGGTACCGTCCGCTGATTAACCGCATAATATTCGCCCCAGGGTTCTTTCAGCTCAATCAGTACCAGCGAACGTGGCGAAGCACGCTTGGCCGCCAACGCTGTTGAACGCGTCATTTCCAGTATCTGATCAAAACTGAACTTAAAACAGTTATCCACATTCATCCCGCTGATAACGTCCCACGCCTGAACCTTCGAACCGTAACGTTCTACCACCGATGTAATAAAATCGTAAGCCATCTCCCTAACCTGCTCAAAATCATGCTCCCAGATAAACAACCAGTCTGGAATCGACACCGGAGAAAAATTAACCAATGGACCCACCTTGACCGCAATACGGTTTTTATAAAGCCACGTAACGCACTCATCGAGCAATTGAAAATTCTTCTCCTGCTCTTTTGGCTCCAGATGCCGCCAACTCATGGGTATCGTAACAAAATGAAAATTCTCCTTAATAAACTTCTGATAATGCGGCTCCCGTATCCGCAACGGATCCAGACAACACCCAAAACTGTGCCGGCCAAAGCCCTGGGTACTGTTGCGCCGTTCAAGAAACATCCGCGCATGCGCCAAAGTCATCACTTCTCCGCCACGCATCGCCAACCCCAAAGATTCATCGGCATATCGGGCTGCCGTTTCTGGTTCATCCAGATGACATAACGCTGCGGTAAACTTATCCAGAGCATCATCGATCAATGCTCGCTCCTCATCCGTAAGATTAAGATCGGCAATCCCCCAATCTTCTCGTTTCTGACTGATTCGCAGCAGACGGGCTCGGGCAATTTCAACATTCAAATTATAAGGCTGTACTCTTTCGGGCAAACGCGTGGTCTGCAAAAATATCTTCCCAAAATCACCAATCTCCCATAACGTCGATAGCCCCACCGGCGTATCACTGTGACGCACCCCTAATAACTCGCCCTGCTTGTATTCCAGTTGTCCACGAACCGGTATCTCGTCCTGGGCAAACAAATATGCACCATTAAGGGCCATTTTATTTGGCACGCTGCCGTTTTGAAAAACCTTGAATCGTATCATAAACTCCCCATTTTTCCTTATAATTAGCTGCAATATATATATTTATGTATTAAACAGCTGTCGTCACAATCCCACTGAACCACAGCAATAAATTATCTTCCCTTCTCAGCCAACCTGCCTTTCGTTACAGACAAATTGTTACAGATTGAACAGTATATCCCGTCAAACGATATATTAAAAGCATTTTTACCGTCCATATCTGGTCGGACCAGTAAAAATAACTATAAACTATTAATTAACAATACTTTAAAAACCATTCCACCTGAACGCCCTGCTCTTCCCTCCAGCTTTTCTTCGCATCCTGCAAATTCCAAACCTTTTTTGCCTACAAACGAACTTTGATAAATTTCCTAAAAGTGCATAATTACCTTAATCACAATTACTTATAAAATTTCCGCCATATTTTAACTAATCCCGCTGGACCAGCCGATAAATATAAAGAGTTTATATAAGCACCCTAACTCCCGTTTTTTTCAATATATTGCAGGAAAATTGAATTTTTATTTGCCCTGAACTTGTTTATCGGGTAATATTATACTGACCAAGATAGGAACCATTTTCCTCCTCCTTTGGGCGAGAGAGAGAGTTGAGAGCACACACACACATTTCTTTCTCTCGCTTTTTTTTATCTTCAGTCAATACACAGACTTTTCCCCGGTAGTTTTTCTGGTTCTCTTTCCAAATGGCTCATAAAAAGCAAACAGAAAAATAGCAAAGCAAATCCAAAAACTTCCTCATAATTGGTATCCTTTTTTCAGCACAAATCACCCTGAATGCACCTTCATGAGCAAGGCGATTCTACACTTATCGCACTGCCATTTGTAGAATATGCACTTATCTTCCCTGGATTAAGTACCCCCTGTTAAATTGTTGATGGCCGAGGGACAGTCAGATCAGACCGGATTCAGCCAGACCGGAGAACAGAGAGACCGAGCCGGACTTTAAATTGCGGAGATTATAGCCCCCTTCCTGAACCACCAGTATTGGCTTACGCATCTGTCCCAGACGTTTGCCAATCAGGTGGAGCGTTCCGGCAGTAAGATTAAACGTACCGGTAGGATCGTTTTTGAGAATGTCCAACCCCAGACTCAAGACCAGGAAATCCGGACGAAAACGCATGATACATTCGAGAGCCTTTTCAAAAGCCCGTAGATAGTCGGGCTCCTGTGTACCAAGCGGTAAAGGAAAATTCCGGTTGAATCCCAGGCCCAGTCCTTCTCCAATCTCGTTCTTAAATCCACTGAAGTAAGGAAACGCCTGATCCGGGTGCCCGTGCAGTGAAACGGTCAATACGTCTGAGCGGCTGTAGAATATATCCTGCGTACCGTTGCCATGATGAAAATCAATGTCGAGGACGGCAACACGCCCGTGGCGACTGAACTGATGCGCGGCTATCGCGGCATTATTGAAGTAACAAAAACCACCGTAAACTTTACGCTCGGCGTGGTGCCCGGGCGGGCGACATACGGCATAGGCAACTCGATTGCCGGCGAGTACTTCTTCCATTGCCGTCAACGCAACATTCACCGAGGACCGGGCGGCTTGATAGGCATTACGATCCAGAGGTGTACATGCATCAATACAGTAGTAACCGGCCTGCATGGGCAGGTCTTTGGGACGCCGGTCAGATCGCCGAATAGGAAAGGTATCCGGGTACACAGGACGATCGGAAGAGAGCTTGGTGCACACAACCTTGAGAAAATTCACAAAGTGCCTATCATGTACCGCCAGGATTGTATCTTCTTTGAAACGACGCGATCCGATCATCGTGAACAGGCCCAGTGAGGACGCCGCCTCCACCAGGGCTGCTACGCGGGCGGGACGTTCAAAATACCCGCGGCTTCGCACATGATGGATTACATGTTTTTCACAACTTACCAGTACGAAAGGTTTCTCTAAACGGCCCGGAACTACCGGACGTATCTGGTCGGCGCTGGGATGATACTGGGGAGGTCTAAAACAAACCGGATCATCGACAAACGACTCGATCACTCGCTCCACATACGCCTGATCCACCACCTCTTTGAAACGCCTCTGTAAAATCCACCGCACTGCCGCACGCACCTCGGAACGACTCAACAGTTCGGTTCGGCCAAGCCCGTCAAAAAGCAGATACGCCGTTGTGGGTGGAGTGCCCACGGGTAAGTGGTAATCGTTGTTGATTATTGGACGCACCCCGTAATTCTCATAGAAACGCATTCGCTTACGTCGTTGGGCCAGCTCCGATTCATCCGGCGCTGATTCCGCAGAATCCGGTTCCACCTCAATATAAAGTCCACGCGACCCAATACCTTGGCAATACTCTCGCGTGGCCTCATACAGAGCGCCGCCGATCCCCCCTCCACGCACATTTTTGCGTACGGCAATATAATCCAGAAAACTGCTGCCGATTTCCTTCAGATGCAGAAGCAGAGAAAAACCCATCACCTTACCGAGGGAGGACTCAGCCACCAGCAACGTGGTCCGGTACATCGCCCCAAACGGATCCTGAAGTAATTGGGGTATTTTGTCAGCACGCTCAGCCAACTCGGGAAAGTTCTCACGCAGAATCTGACCGGCCTGCTCAACCCGATCTCGGCTGATCGGCAAGGATACATCATGAAGGTAACGAATACGAATCATAATAGTTACTTTCCCACCCCCAATGCTGATGCTGCTCCAATATTTGCACAACGCTTTCTACGTATCCTACTCGACTGGGAATCACCGCGAAATTAAAATCAATCGCACCACCTGCTCTGCCGTTCTGCTCAGATTATCACCCGCCCCCGAAATAGCCTGCTCCAGACTCACCGGACCCGGACATATTGGAAATACCGCATCCACTCCCAACTCGATTAGTTTTTCAAATCCCTCCCCCAATGAACCCGCCAGGGCAATCACCGGAACATTGTGCTTCTTCGCCGCCGCCGTCACCCCTGCTATCGTTTTCCCGAACGCACTCTGGCTGTCAATCCGCCCCTCGCCGGTAATCAGCAAGTCCGCTCCACGAATAGCCCGATCAAACTGACTGTATCGCAGAACAATCCCCACCCCTTCTTCCAACTCAGCATCCAGAAACACCATCAGCCCCGCCCCCAAACCTCCTGCCGCTCCCGCACCCGGAATCTCGCGAACCGACTTGCCCATTCGCTTTTCAATAATATCAATAGCGTGCGCAAGATTGGCTTCCAGCAATTCAACTCCCCCCCGGTCAGCACCTTTCTGCACCGCATAAACATAGCTCGCCCCCTCAGGACCCAGCAGAGGATTGCGAACATCACAGGCCACCGTAAATCTGCACCGATCCAGCCGTGAATCCAGACCACTGCAATCCAAATCAGCAACCTCACCTAACCGCCCCCCACCAATAAATCCCGCCATCTCCTTGCCCTTGCCATCCAGAAATTCCACTCCCAACGCCGCCGCCATCCCGCAACCGCAGTCGTTGGTAGCTGATCCACCCACACCGATAATAAAATCACGGCATCCACGGTCGAGCGCATCCCGTATCAATTGGCCCACCCCAAAAGTAGTCGCCCGCAACGGATCACGCCGCTCCGTCGGAACCAGCGGCAATCCCGCCGCCGCCGCCATTTCTATAACCGCGGTTTTCCCCAATTCAGCTTCCCCCGCAACATTTCCAACCTGCCCCTCCGGTTCCAAAATCCCGTATTCCGCCTCCACCTCATCCCCCAGCGGCCCCACCACCTTAACCGTAACCAACCGCCCTCCCACTCCCGCTACCAACGCATCAACCGTCCCCTCGCCCCCGTCCGCCATCGGAACGCTAACCGTCTCACAATCAGGCCGCGCCCTTTTAATCCCGACTGCAATCGCCTGACATGCCTCAACCGCCGAAACTGAACCCTTAAATGAATCCGGCGCAATCACAACTTTCATTAATTCTTCACCCTACCAAAAAATACACCCCAACAAAAAATCTTCTGGTTGAAAATAAAATATTCGTCATCTTGCCGCGGCGCAGCCATCGCGTAGCCGGGTCGTCATTCTCAAACTGACCATCGGTCAGTTTGAGTTAGTTAACTTCCCGTATCGAAAAGTGATTCCGAATCCTTCAGCCTCGACTTGCTCTGCGCCACATACTGCTCCGAAAGCTCGATACCAATAAACCTCCGACCCAAAGAATTGGCCACCACCACCGTCGTCCCGCTCCCGCTAAAGGGATCCAGCACCAAATGACCCGGATTAGTCACGGTCTCGATTATCCGCGCCAGCAGTTTCTCCGGCATCTGACAGCCATGAAATCCCGCCCGCTCCTTAAACGTCCCGCAAACCCGGCTGATATGCCACGTGTCCTCGCCCGGCTCAAAAGCCTCAGTCACCTCCTGTGGACGCAAAATCCAGGTGTCGTCGGGAACCTTACCCTTGGGATGAGCTCGTTTGTCATTGTAGGTCGTCTGACGGGCCGAAGGCACCCGAATCGCCTCATCGTTAAAAACAAAATTCTTCTTATCCTTGACAAAGTAAAAAATGTGCGTGTGCGAACGGGCAAATTTCTTACGCGTGCTCTGCCCGAACGTGTAATACCAGATTATCCAGTTACGCATCACCAGCTTCAACTCGCGGGCGACAATACGAACCTCTGCCGCGTAATCATCGCCAATAGCAATCCAGAACGAACCATGATCGCTCAATGCATTAACGCAGGCTTTCATCCATTTTTTCGTCCACCCCACATACTCCTCGTGATCCACCTTGTCATGATACTCATCGTATTCATAACCGATATTAAACGGCGGATCGGCAAAAATCAAATCAGCAAACCCCTTACCGCCCTGCTCCTTCAGCAGATCAGCCAAAACCGCAACACAATCACCCTGAATTATCGAATTTTCCTGCTTCATAATATTTCTGTTTTATAATCATTCACCCCATTAACAAAGGGTGGCATGCTCAAGTACTCTTGAGCATGTTTCGCGCGTATAGCAAAACGTCATCTCCTATTCCCAGCCTGCCCATAAATAAAAAATCGAAAACCTGTGGAAGCTTAGCAAAAAATTAAAATTCTTCATGCTCTTCTTGGTTAAAATAAACCGTGAATGCTTACCAAAATTACTTCAATCCATTTTCAATTTCCTCAATCGTCACGCCCAGAACCTTTTGCGTAATCTTGTCCAGCTCAGCTTTGTCTCCCTGGAAGTGAAACGTCCGGTGAATGTGCGTCAAAGTTCCACCCGGCTCCAGCGCCGCCGCCGCTGATGAGGTTTCCAACTCATAAAAAGGTCCCAGCGGCTTGGCTCCAGGCTCCGACGGACCGTCGTTGTATGAATTCACTACATCACCGGCAAAGGGCTTTTCCTGAATCTCCCACATCGAATTCACATAATCCGTAACACCTTCGGGCTTGCTATATTGCACAATGGTAAGGGCCTGACTGGCGGCATCGTAACTGCCCAGAACCGACTTAGCTCGCATCGGCGTCAGACCAATCTTACTGCGAAAATTCCCATCACCCGAAAAATAAATCGTACCGCCCTTGACCTTCAACCGCTCTGCCGGAACCTTACCAAAATAACTATCATTAACTATCGGCCCCAACTCCTGCTCGTCACCTGCCACAAAAGGCACCACCACCGTCGTCGATGGCGCCGGATTGAACATCCCCAGAATCCACACCGATAGCAATCCCGTTTCCTTCTTCCACGATTCCTGCCCCGTGTTGGTTATCTTATTGACCGACTGATACCCCACCGTCTTGACCGACCCGCCCGGTACCACTCCAAACAACTCCGCAATCTGATCCGCCGGCAGCAAAACAACCTTCCGCTCCACATCCAACTTAAATTCCGCCCCCGAATAATTCGTCAACTGCATCGACTTGGCAAAAATCACCTGATCTTCCTTCTGCAACGTCACTTCAAATGCTTCCTCATTTACCGCAGGCGGAGTGAACCAATGCTCCAAATCAAAAGCATCGCCCTTTTTGAAAAAAATCGAAAACTGACCTCCCTCCGGACCCAGCCAAAATCGATCTTCACCGCCAAAAGCATTGATGTGCGGATTATTCTCGCCCGAAGCAATAAGCTCACGGTTGATCCACCCAAAACTCATCCCCCCATCTCCTTCTGCCGTACTCGTCAATACCCGACCCTGCATCCCCGCACTAATCGCCAACTTGGCTCCACCACCGGCATCGCTCAGCACAATAACCTCGCCGTGCTCCTTAAGAAACGCCACATCATCTCCAAAACTACCCACCCCCGCCACCTTAGGCCCCGGCTTCCCAACAGGCTTACCACTTTCTTTTCCAGAGTCACACGAACTGCAAAATATCATCCCCGCCAAACCCACCGCCATAGCAAATCCACCAAATTGATGTAAAAAACGCATTTCGATTGCTCCTTTCACAAAAAGATTATGACTCTAATAAGCTCAAATCGGCAACTATGGCAAGCATTCTAACCTAACGAACCACCCAACGCAACCACCGGACCAAAACAATTATTTCCGCTCGTGTGCCACCTTTCTGTGTACTCACAGAGAGGTGTAAACCATCGTTTAACCTCTTCACGCTTGTTCCCCTTTAAACTTCGCCCCAAATTGTCATGCCCGACCTGATCGGGCATCCAGCCTTAAAAACTTCTTGGTCTTCATGATCTTCATGGTTTTTCATGCTTCATGTTTTATCCTCCAGGATTTCTTCCAATTTCGTTATTCGTCATTGATTCGCCCGTCGAGGCACGACCTTGTCGTGACTGATCATCTTGCCGCGGCGTAGCAATCGCGAAGCCGGGTCTGGCTTCGTCATTCTTCATTAACTTCATGGTCAAGCTAAATCATGAACACTTACGAAATACTTATTTCCGCTCGAACAGATTGCCCAGTTCCGGATTCTTCAACAGCCACGATGCTCCCGCAAACAGCAAAACACACGAAATCACCGCCGCACCCACCCGCACCAGTGACGACGCCTGCCCCAGACAAATGTAATCAATCAACAAATAACCCCCCACCATCACCACGCTCGCCAATGCCGTCCTGACCGCCACACCAAACAAACCGCTTCTGAATTGCAAACCGTATCGCTTGCTCAAAATCCGCAACAAAACCACCACCTGAATGGTAGCACAAATTGACGTCGAAAACGCCAATCCACCCGTACGCAAAGGCCAAATCAGCACCAGGTTCAGCAGCAAATTCAAAACAATCATCCGCAAGGCAATTTTAACCGGAGTAACTGAGTCCTGATAAGCGTAAAAAGCCCGCACCGCAATCTGCTGCAAAAAATAAGCACTCATCCCCAAACTGTAAAACAACAAAGTCCACGACACCTCAGAAGTGGACTCCGACGTAAATCGACCCCTCTCAAAAAGCACCCGCACCAGATCGGTCCGCACCAGAATCAATCCCAGCGTAGCAGGCAACGCCACAAAAACCGCTAAACGAAAACCCTGGTTAAGCGAATCGGCAAAACCCTGATGGTCCTTCTGTACCGCCGACTTACTCAACAACGGAAATATCGCCGTCGCCAACGGAATACCAAAAATCCCCAACGGCATCTGGTAAAGCCGCTGGGCATAATAGAGATAACTGTTGGCGCCAATCTCAACCGGATAACTGATCTGCCGCCCCCATATCGTAAAAAACGACCCCGACTGTTCCGTCGCCGACAAAAAATGAGCAATCAGATAATCAAAATATGCATTGATCTGCATCGCCGATAATCCAATCACCATCGGCGCCATCAACCGCACCACCTTACGCAGCGGCTCCTGTGAAAAATCAAATCGCCAACGCAAGCGTATCCCCGCCCGACGCATTGCCGGATATTGCAAAAGCAATTGCAGAAAACCCGCCACCACAACCGACACCGCCACCACAAAAATCTGCCGCTCCTGGCCCGAACCAAAACTATCACGAAAAAATACTATCGCCCCAATAATACAAATATTAAGCAATATCGGCGCCGCCGCCGGAGCCGCAAAATGACGATGAACATTCAGCAACCCACCAATCGCCGCCACCAGACAAATAAAAATCATATACGGTAGCATCACCGCCGCCAAAGGCAGCATCAACGAACCACCGGAACCACTCCCTGCCCACTCTCGATACAAAAAAATGATTCCCTCCCCCAGCAATGTCAACACCGCCAACACCATAAACAACAGCGTCACCATGCTCGACGCCAAGGCCCGGGCCGACTCCTTATCCTTGGACAACTCCTCGGTATAAACCGGAATCAACGCCGCTGAAAGGGCCCCCTCACCGAATAACCGCCGAAATAAATTCGGCAACATGAAAGCCGTAGCAAAATAATGCCACACCTCCTTGCTGAACGTCGCCGCACAAACCATGTCCCGAACCAAACCCAAAACCCGGCTAACCAGGGTCAAACCAGCTATCAATCGTGCAGAACTGATTAAATGGCGACGCGACACGACAAATTATCCCTCTTGTAACTTTTTCGGCAACCGTCCTCCCCTAACACCAGCTTTCTCTCGCCATTCATATTGCGTCATCAAACCAACATCCGAATTCCGCCCACCATAAAAAGAATTAATTCGTCTTTCTAATTTCCGTGCCGGAACCTCTCCACTCCGAGTCGTCATTCGTTATTCGTCATTGATTCGCTCGTCGAGGCACGACCTTGTCGTGACTGATCATCTTGCCGCAGCGCTCGCCGTGCTAGCGCCTGTCGCAGCAGGTAGCAATCGCGAAGCCGGGTCGGGTTCCCGTCGCGACGTGTCGCAGAGGCGGCGGATCGTCATTCGTCATTTACCCGGAACCCTGAACCCTGAACCCGGAACCCTGATTAATACTACTGCACCTCGTTCCTGCTCTTAAAGCCAAAACGTTTTTCAATATTATCCGGATTATAGTGCGAAAGGGCCAACAAACCCTGGTTCCTGCTCATCAACTGCTGAGCCACCAAAGGCTTCATCCGCTGATACTCCTGCTCACTTGGCGTTGTAACCTGCAAATCCTTAAAAACCATACAACTCAGATTGCCCTCCACCCCCAGCACTGCAGGGCCGCTATTGCCGTCCTGACTTCGCTGCTGAGCCAACTCCATGGATTTTCTCAACAACTGCATCTGCCGGGAAATCAGACTGGAAACATATTCCGCCATATTAGGATTATTCTGCGCCATCTGCCGGTATTGCATCATCATCTGCCGATCCTGACTCAGGGAACCTTCTCGCAACGGATCCATTGCCGACGGGGCATTGGGATCTTTCTTAAGCGATTTGTTCGCCTGCAGCAATGCAGTTACCCAATTCTCTCCAGTTTCCCCGGCTTTTGCCGCAAATTCCTCCGCCTGCTTACGTGTCAGTTCAAAGGCCTGCTTATTCTTCCAGTCCTCCTTGATCCGCTCAACCAGCTCACTTTCGGAATTCTCCGCCGGCACATTTTCCGCCGCACCAAAACTGCCGTCGTCCTTAACCGATACCGCCTCACGTTCCTTATCAACATTGATTATCCGAACCAGATACACCGTTCCTCCCTCACCCCTTCCGGGCTCCTGCGCTACCACCGGACCAATCTCCTGATAGTAACCCATCGGCGCCTCGCCTATTACCCGGGCATCCTCCCCCTGCAATGGTTCACAGGTAAACATCAACTCCAACAACGACTGACTCGGCTGACCTCGACGCAAAATACTCGCCTTGCCAAAGTCAAGATAATCACTCGCATCGGCATAACTCAGATAAGCACTCTTGCCGTAACGTACCTCCACCTGGTTATCGGGTTTGTCAGTAAGTTTTTTCGCCAACTCTTCATAACTGACCGCTTTCTCGCCCATCTCCGCAAACGAAAGATTCTTTCGCGATACTTCACCCCAAACCTGCTCACTTACCCTCCGCCCCTCCGTCAGCACCTTCTCGGCCATCTTCCGGGCCAAATCCTGCTCCCACATCTCCAATGCTCGATCTGCCACTTCATCAAAGGGCACCTTTTCATAACTCGGCCGCTGCTGATCTCCCGCAGGATTATCAATCTTCCGACTAAAATATTCCGGATGAACTTCATAAAACTGACGCACCTGCTTCTCCTGCTCAATCGGCGTCAATGCACTGTTTTTCTTCTTAACCAACTTACTCACCTCACCCAGATCAACCGCCAGATACTCAACCTGCACCCGATCTTCCAGCATGTAACCGAAACCAAAAGGATTTTCTTCGTTGACTTCTCCGGCCTGCTTTGATTTATACTGCTCGAACTGCTTCTCAATTTCCTCCGCTCCAGGATCCGCTACCAAATCTGCAAACATAGCAGACCTGAAAGTTACATAACTGCCCGTAACCTTCTCAATCTCCAACTGGTCACGTACCACCTTTTTCAACTCCGGTTCACTGACCGAACTCCCCTTTGTCACCAGATCACCATTTAAAATAATCGCCAGGTAATCACTTATCGTTTGCTTGATCTGCTTTATTGTTCGTCGGCTTTCCTTTCTTAGGATTGACACATTCCACCCCCGGCTATCCATGCACGCCTGCAGTAAACTATCAACCTGCTCCGGTGACGCCGAAATACCCGCCCGCTTAGCTTCCTCTCGCAATAACAAATAATAAATCGGACCCCTCGGTTCTGCAGCGCTGGTTAACTCATCAATCAACTTACGAATCCGCTCCATCGATTCCGCATCGTCCGCCCATCCGCTCTGCATTGCCTGTTGATACAACGTTCTCCGGGCCAGACTTTTCAGGTTAACCCCCAACCGGCTCGATCGTTCATCTGTAAAAATCAACAGATGCGCCGCCAGCACCGGATATTCTCCCAACCCCCCCAAACCCGAAACCCTGGACAACTTCCCCTGCAAAAACAATTCATTAACTCCCAGGGTTGACAGCGTCTGCACCTCATCCATAATCTGAGAAATAAGCCGCTTATTAATTTCTCGCTTTGCACCACCACTATCAAGGTAGGATGCTATAATATCAGCACCCGGATCAGGCTGACATCCACTCCTTAACAAAACCGTAGGCAAACCAAAAGCCACCATAATCACCACAACGATCCCCACCATCAACTTCTTTTGATGCCTGCGAAATACTCGTATTAACGACATAAGTTCTTATCCTTACATACATAACAAAACCATAGACCATTAATAAGAACGACAGGAATAACGACTATTGGCCTTTATTCCTGCCGGAACCTCTCTGTGCTAGAGCGTAAAAATACTCTAAACCAGATATTATAAATATTCTCGGAACAATTGGCAAACACCAATTGTCAAAACCGGCCTAACTTACCATAAATTCTTGACTTAGTCCGATATCACCGGTTATCCATCCCCTGCACTAAATAATGTTCCAACCTACCCGCCTACTGAAAAATCCGCTTGACATACCTGAGATACCCTGATAATTCCCTTCTTCCTCGATTAATTTTTGCATAACTGGCTGGATTTTTTGGCTTGGCATCTGGTTTAGACGATACAAAATGGCAAAGCCAAATGTTTTTACGATAATTTTTTTGCCGGCTTTTCCTCCAAACCAACCAGCTGGCATAGAATAAATTATAGTTCAACAAGCGGGTATTTGAGTAATGTCCGGTTTATTGCCAAAATACATAAATTCCGAATTGAAAGACACTTAGACAATTATGGCAGATAAAAACATTTCATCCGGCGGCTCTGCCCTGGTCATTGTTGAATCACCGGCCAAAGCCAAAACCATCGGAAAATACCTCGGAAAAAACGTGGAAGTCCTCGCCAGCATGGGCCACGTCCGCGACCTGCCCAGTAAAAATATCTCTGTTGACATAAATAACGATTTTAAGCCAACTTACGAAATTCTACCCACCCGAAAAAAGACCATTGCCGCCCTCAAAAAAGCCGCAAAATTCGCCAAAACCATCTATCTCGCCACCGACCTGGACCGCGAAGGAGAAGCCATTGCCTGGCATCTGATCGAGGCTCTGAATATCAAGCCCGAAAACACCCAACGCGTCGTTTTTAACGCCATCACCAAAAGCGCCATTCAACATGCCTTCGCCCACCCGCACCATCTGGACATGGATAAGGTTGCCGCCCAGCAGGCCCGCCGCATCCTCGACCGCATCGTAGGCTACGAAATCAGCCCCCTACTCTGGAAAAAGGTCGCCCGCGGTCTCTCCGCCGGGCGTGTCCAATCCGTTACGGTAAAACTGATTGTGGACCGCGAACGGGAAATCATGGCTTTTAATCCCGAAGAATACTGGCGCATAACCGGTTTGTTCAGCACGGCTTGCGACGAAAAGCTTGGCGAAAAATATCAAAAATTTATCGATTCCGACAAAGACAATCCACCCACCAACACCCAAAAATTCAAGTGGTTAGCTGACCACCAGGGTCTGGAAGCAAAACTAGCTACGGTAGCTGGGAAAAATTTCCGCCCGGACAATGAAAAAGATGCCCTGAAAATTTATAAATCACTGACAGATAAGGATTACAGAATTTCCAGAATTCAGACCCGCCGCACCAAATCATCACCTCCGGGCCCCTTTATCACCTCAACCCTGCAGCAGCAGGCGGTTAACCGTCTGGGATTTTCCACCAAGCGAACCATGCAGATTGCCCAGCAACTCTACGAAGGAATAGAAATCAGCGGCCAGGGCAGCGTCGGACTGATTACCTACATGCGTACCGACAGCACTCACCTGGCCAAGGAAGCAGTCGATGATGTCCGCCAGTTCATAAACGAGAAGTTCGGCAGTGATTACTGCCCCGCCAAGCCCAACGTCTATGGCTCCTCCAACAAATCCGCCCAGGAAGCCCACGAAGCAGTCCGGCCGACCGATGTCAACCTTAGCCCCTCAGCAATCAAAGGCGATCTAAAGGCTGACCAGTTCAAGCTTTACCAACTAATCTGGAACCGCTTCGTAGCTTGCCAGATGACGCCGGGGCAGTGGGATGTTACCGGGGTGGAAATCAGTGCTGATACCACATTGGGTCAGGCGACCTTTAAAGCGTCCGGGCGCAAGCTGGTTTTCGATGGTTTCATGAAGGTCGCAGGGCTGACGGTCAGTAACGGCGATCAGATTCTGCCCAATCTGGAAGAAAACCAGCAGGTTTGGCCGATCAAAGTCGATCCGACGCAACACTTTACCTCGCCGCCGCCGCGTTTTACCGAGGCGTCGCTGGTAAAAACCCTCGAAGCCGACGGAATCGGCCGCCCGAGTACTTACGCAGCAATCATATCCACAATCCAGCAAAGAGGTTACGTTGAACAACTCGATAAAAAGTTCCATCCCACCGATCTGGGCATGGTGGTAACCGACAAGCTGATTGAGCACTTTCCCAAGGTTATGGATTCGGCATTTACCAGCCACATGGAGGAGCAACTGGACAAGATCGAGGAACAGCATCTGGACTGGGTATCGGTGCTGAAGGAGTTTTACGGGCCTTTCAAGGAGAATCTGGATCGTGCTCACGAAGAAATGAATCATGCCAAGGCGGAAACTCAGCCGTCGGAATACACCTGTCCTGAATGTGGTAAGCCGATGGTTTATCGGTTCGGCAAAAACGGGCGATTTTTATCCTGCGGCAGCTATCCGGATTGCAAATACGCCGCTCCCTGCGATAGGCAAGGCAAGATGACCGAGCCGCAAACCACGGAGCACAAATGCCCTAACTGCGGTAAAGACATGATCTTACGCAAGGGACGGTTTGGAGAATTTTTAGGCTGCAGTGGTTACCCCGAATGCAAAACCACCCAGAAACTGGATAAAGAAGGCAACCCGGAACCGCCCAAGGCACCACCGAAGCCTTCGGGGATTCGATGCTACAAGTGCGAAGGGGAACTGGTGATCCGCCAGAGCAAGCGAGGACCTTTCCTGGGATGCGGCAGATTCCCTAAGTGCCGTACTATCATAAGTTTCAAGCAATTTGATCACCTGAAACAGTTGCAGTCCGACGGCGTCTGGCCACCCAAGACTTACGAGGAAGCGGACGAGTTGCTTGGCCGCACTAAGAAAAAAACTGCCAAAACTGACTACGAATCAGGCGAAAAAGCAGCCCCAAAAAAAGCCAAAAAGAAAACCGCCAAGAAGAAAACTACCGCAAAAACCTAATCACACCACCCGGGGGTTGTCGAAAACCGAAGTTGTCGGATGAAGCCTGCGGGGATTATGGGAGGGAACATAAGTCTTTATTTTTCGTACCGAAAAGTGTTGCAGAAACGACCACATTATTAGATATGCAGTGTCGATTATGTGGCCGAAAATGAGGCGCGAAATTGGGGTTTTGGGTGTTAAGATAGGTAAGATGTAACGATTATAGCGTGTCAAAAGCGCGACAAAAGTGGG